>JANNDA010000934.1:0-13409 GCA_031387195.1 Planctomyces sp.
GAACGCGCTAGCGTCCGGTTGGTCGCTGTTCGTGTGATCGAACCGGACGCCAGCGCGTTCCGCCTGATCGGGCCACCGAGCCAGCAGGCACAGCAGCGCGGAGAAGCAAGTCAGGCCGAACAACTCGGGTCGCAGAACGGACATCGTCGTTCCGTGCGGGACGACGACAAACGCCAGCGCCAGCCCAGCCAGTCCCCAACGACCGGATCGCAGCCAGCAGGCGCGCCCGATGAGGATCAGCATCGCCAGCATCACGACGGCCAGCGTGATGGACAGTCCCTGCACGCCGCACGAGCGCCAGATCGTGGCCAACAACACGTCGCTGAGCCAGGAAGTTGGCATCCAGCGAAAGCCGTCGGACAATGGCAGGAACGGATCGACCTGCGGCAGTGCGCCGTGCGTGAGAATCCAGTCTCCGATCAGCACATGTCGCCAGGTCACCGACTGGAACAACGGCAGATACGACACGAGCAAATAGACGCCGACGTAGCACAAGCAGACCACGAAGTGTTGCCACGATAACGCCCACCGCGCGCTCAGCACGGGCGTCGGCACGGGCGTCGCGGCACGTGTCAGGGAGGGGTGGTCAGCGGTTTCCACGGAATAAGACCCTGTCAGCGGAATTTCCAATTTCCAATTTCCTGACACTAACGAATTCCAGGTGCAATGGTCTCCGCCCCGAAGGGGCAGCCCCATGTCAGCCCAGGCCATCGGCCTGGGGAGGCAATACCCGTGATGATCATCTAGCCCCGAAGGGGCGACACTGGCCGATTAGTACCGCCCCGTTGGGGCTCTGTTGGGTTTTCTCGACCGTCACCCAGGCCGTTGGCCTGGGCTGACATAGTGATGCCCCTTCGGGGCGAACATCGAGACACCTGGAATCCGTTAGTGTCAGCAAACCTCAAATCTCAAATCTCACTTGCCTCATGACTACGCACAGTCCCGACGGGAAATCGAACTCATCTCGAAGTACTTACCGGACAGATCGAGGCAATACGCGGAAAGCCAATTGGGAACGCGGGCGTTGCTGAAATTGACCCTGATCGTGACGCGTACTTCTGCGGCGTCGGTGATCCCCGTGGTGGCGGGAACCGTGCCGATCACCTGCCCCCGGCTGGCGATCCCCGTACTGTCCTCGACGATGAGGAACACTCCCGAATTGGGCACGACCGTCAACCCATGAGTCGTGAACAGCACCGTTTCGACGGTCGCTTCGAGCGCATCCAGAATCCGCGTGGTCGCTGCGGTCGCATCAGTGGCCAGGTCGGTGGGAACTTTCGCTCCTTCGCGAGCGGCTTCGGTGGCGGCGGACATGACCGCGTGATGCACGGCCATCATCGCTCCATATTCAAAGGCCGCCAGGAACGCGAACAGCAGAATCGGAATCACCAACAGCGATTCAAACGCGGCGATCCCCGCACGCCGAAGGCCACCGCAGTGACTTGGCCGTGAGGCACCGACCGACAGTTTTTGAAGACGCCATTTCATGATTTGCAATCCACCCGGTTTCGTAGCCACGTTCGCCAGAACGTGGGAACCACGAGATCGTGTTGATCAGGTTCCGTTGGTGACGCACAAACCAGACGCTAGCGCGTTCCGGCTGATTTCTGAGAAATCACGGTGCTGTTCTGGGACAGGTTCTAAGGCACAATCGCCGAGATCGAGTTGGCGAGTTCGATCAATTCGTTCAGCAACGCACCCCGAACTGTGGCCAGTCCGGCGATCGTGCCAATCCCGACGATGGTCATCAGCAGCAGGTACTCCACGAAGATGCTGGCTTGGTCGTCGTGAATGAGAACGCGAAGCCGCGTGGCGACCCATTGCAAGGGCTTCGTGAGAGAGGCGGAAATTCGTGCGAAGTGAAGCATGGTGGAATCGGACTCGGTGGGTTGACGGCGACGCCGCCAAAGTCGGGACACGGCAGATATCGGACGCATTCTTCAGCGCGCTTGTCGCAAAACGAATTATGTACGGTTAATCCGAATCTGAGTGATCGGACTGGTGGTTGCGCATCAAGCGAGGATTCCGGTTTGCCGATGTTGTCCGGCAGACGCGCTCAGTCGAAGACGTTGTTTCGTCCCGTCGGCGGAGCGACGGGACGGGACGAAACACGGCGTAATACCTACTCTGCGTCCACCGAGACCCTTCCCGTGATCGCGACCAGCCGACACCCTGCACGAGCGACCGGCCCGAGGCGGGAACCTCACCCGCGTCGCGCGGTCGTGCTGTTGGAGATGATTCTCGCCCTGCCGCTGCTGGTGATTCTTGTGATGGCGATCGTCGAGTTTGGGCTGCTGTTCTCGAACGAACAGATTGTGGAAATGGCGAGTCGGGCGGGCACGCAGGTGGCATCGGAGTTGGCCACCATTCCGGCAAGTGGTGCTGTTCCGGTCGAAATCTCGAACGCAGTCGCTGTGGAACTCGCGCGGATTGGAGTGACGGGCTACCGCATTCGCCTCGAACACAACATTGATACGACCGCTCCCCCCGCCACGGTGGCGACACCTGTCGTCTTGGAGACCACATACGGAGGCGGCCCCACGACGACTCCCAGTGTTCCAGCCGTCAGCGTCACATCCGGCGTCGCGTATGTGCGGGTCACGGTCACAGTCTTCACCACCGATCTGACGCCCAACCTGCTGAGCAACTATTGCGTTGATCTGGCGGGACGGGTCTCATCCCAAACCAAGCTGCGAAGGTATGTGCTATGAACACGGGTCGGTTCCGTCTTCCATCGCCGTCCTCACCGTCCTGGTCGGTGAGGCTCAACCGCCGCGCGGGGGTTGCCATGCTGTGGGTGATCCTGATGCTGCCGGTGGTCTTCTTGATGCTGGTGTTCGTGGCTGAGATCGGCAACCTCTGGCTGGCGCGGATGGAATTGGAGAACGCGCTGGAATCGGCCGCTCTGGCTGCGGTCAAACACTGGGCCGATGATGCCGGAGCGAGTGGAACCTCGGTTCCTCGACAGGTGGGTCAGTCGTTTGCGCTGGCCAACAGAGTGCGGGGCGTTCCGGTCACGATCGGTAGCAACTTCGCCGCTGCCACGGTTGCCGATCCCAATGAAAACGCCTCGTACACGTTCCCCACCGCAAACCTGGTGTTCGGCGGAATATCGAGCACCGACCCGACGGTCGACTTCGATGTCACTTCTCTCCCGGCTTGCGGCAGCGATACATGGGTCGAACCAATCCCGTTGTATGGAACGTTGTTACTCGACAGCACCGCCAACGCGCCTTTGTCCGTCGATAACGCTTGGGGATTGAATTTCAAAGCGAGCGACCCCTCTGCTCCCGCCGGTTTGACCATCACCCAAGTCGTGCTGAACTTAAGAGCGGGCGGTGATGTCGATGCGGCTTGGAATCTCCTGGCCACTGCGCCGACGATTTCGGACAACAGTCCGAGAATCATTTCCTTTCAAAACGACGTGTTCGGTTTGAGTAACGCGGCCTTGACACTCACGACGGCGGGGACCGTCAGAACCTGGGCCAACTCACAGGTCCAGTTCGTGTGGGACAGCACCGTCAATCACATTCTGACAATTCGCTTTCTCCCTTCCGGCGGCGACCTCGGCTTTCAACCCGGCGATCGCATTCGGTTTGGGGCGCGAGTGATCAACCTCGGAGCCAATGACGGTGACGATCCGGGCATCGCCAGGGTCACCGCGACGGTCACGTTCGCCATTTCGGGCGTGAATCAAGCCCCCCCCGATGTGGGGACGTTCGTGGACAGCCGTTACGGCAAGAACAATCCGACCCCGCTCGATCCCGACCTGACGCCCAATTCGGCACCGTATCTACTCCCCAACGCCATCAGCAATAAAAGACGCAACGACAAACAGGCCATCGCAAGCGTCTATGGCGGCGGAATTTTGAGTGGCGGTGGAGGGGGCGGAACCGTGGCGGGAAATGAGTACGCGGTGCTGGCCCAAGCCCGCGTTAACGTGACGCCGATCTGTGGTGGGCTGATGGGCGGGATTCTCGGAACATTTCAGGTCCAAGCCAAGACAATCGCATACTTCAGTTGCGTCGATCTCTGCCCGAGGATCGTTCGCGTCGATCAATTCATTTATCCGTGATTGGCTGCAAGGAACCACGTGTGAAGACTCTTTTGCGTTGGGCGAATGCGACAACCCTGGTCCGTGGGGTTTGCACCGTGTGTGTGGTGCTGATTCTGCTGGGGCTGTTCGCCCCGCAGGTTTTGCGCCCGCTGCAACCGCAGGGATTGTCGAATTCGCTGCCGCCGATCCCGGCCCAGGCGGCTTCGGCCAGGTCGTCAGTGAGCGATCCCGACGAGAGCCCCAACGTGGCCCGAACGAGCGGTTTCGGAGCGGCTGACGGTCAGTCCGAACGTACGCCAGTCATCGAGGCCCTCGGTGACTTCGTCGATCACAACGGGCGAGTCTTCGGGCCGGTGCGAACGCAACTGCAAGAAAACTTGGAGATGGCCAATTCCGTCCTGATCGACACCAAGCGGACGAACCAGGCGGCGCTGCGGCAGGCCAATCGCCGCATCCGTCTGCCGGGACGATCGCCGAATCTGTTGCTCGTCATTTTCGAGGGGCTGAGCTGCGACAGCCTGCATTGCTATCACGAACCGGCCGCAGCGACGCCGGGGTTCGATCGACTCGCCACGCACGGCGCGCGGCTCACGCAGTACGCCCCGACAGAAACGACCGACACCGATTGGACGGGCCTCTTCGGCGAAACTGCGTCGGACAGCAGTCGCGCCGGCAACCACCGCTCCCCTGCCTTCGCTTCGCTCCTGTGGCAGTCCGGCTACGCGACCGCGATGATCGGCGACGTCTCGAAACCGCCAACGCCGCTGAGCGAACTCGGCTTCGATCACTGGTCTGACACGTCCTCCTCGGACCCGCGTCTGGCGATCGACGAGGCGGTCTCGTTCACGGCCAAAACAGCGCGCCAGCGGCCGGTCGCCACGATCGTCGTTTTGCCTCGCAATGAACAGTTGGTGACAGGGTACGACGAGACGGTGTTGTTGCTGCTGACGAAAATGGCCGAGCGACGCCTGGCCGCTTCGACGGTCTTGGTGGTCGCCAGCGTGCGGCCCAGCGATGTCGCGCCGCGTCCCTTGAATGTCTCTGGAAAGTCAGAGCCGCATTCGTCTCCCGAACCTCTCGCCGTCCCCTGCTTCGCCGTTTGGCCTGACCAGATTCCAATGGGGAGCGTGAGTGCCCAGCCGACGACGTTGGCGGATGTCGCCTGCACCCTGTTGGCCATCGCCGACATTTCCCAACGGCCCGCGCGCCTGAAGGGATCTTCCCAGTGGGAACACTGGCGCGACGCTAAGGCGACCGGCAGATGAAAACGTACCAATACAAGCCCGACGCGCGAGCGAGTGCATCCCATACAGCGCTCCGAATGAATGCACTCTTGTAATTGGCGGGTATGTTTTCTCGTGCCGCTCGCCATCTGCCGACGACTGCTCACCGACGACTGCTCACCGACGACTGCTCACCGACGACTGGCCACCTGGCCTCAAGCGGCCCGCGATTGCTGGTCCATTTGCTGCATCGTCTGCCAACAACTGGGTGGCATCGCCATCGCCAACTTGAGCGCCCCGACGGCTCCGGCGAAAACGGAATCGTAGACGCGTGTGACCTTGCAGCCGCCAAGTTCCTGCAAGCCCTCTTCGATCATTCGGTCCAGACCACGAAGCTGGCTGCCGCCGCCGCCGAGCAGAATGTTGTTGAGCATGCGGCGCTGGAACTCGGGGTGGAACTTGCCGACCAAGTCTTTCAATGCCCTGACGATCGGTGACACGAGAGTCTGACAGGCCGCCATCAGGGGCTGTGTGACGTCGTACTGCTTCGGACAACCGTTCGCGGTCAGAGTGACGACCGCCCGCTCGTTCACATCATGCACCGAGCCGTACTTCTCTTTGATCAGGCGAGCCATGTTTTCCGTGACCTGCACGTCTGGGTACAGTGTACTCAGTCGTCGCAGGAATTCGGTGTCGATGAGGTCTCCTCCGAGGGGTAGCGTGACCTGGTCTTCGTCGGTGGGGTAGGCTCCGAACATCGGGCAGATGTCGATCGTTCCGGCACCGATATCCACAACCAGGGTGTCGCTGAGCTTGTCCATGCCGCTGGCGATGGTGAACGGTTCCGAAACGATGACCACCGCGTCGAAGGCGTCGCGGGCAGCGTCCAGCAGCACTTGCTTGTTCTTGATCGAAGCCCGCGACGGAGCGCCAATGACCCCATAGACCAACGATCCGTCGTCCGGTCGGACCTGCGCGACCACATGTTCCAGCAGCAACTTGGCCGCCTCCGCGTGCCGATGGCCTTTGGCGTCGAGGGCATTGGCTTCGTTGTGATCGAGGTACTTCAACACTCCCCGTTCAAAGGGTCGCACGACGTTGAGGGCCAGTTGAAACTCTTGAATATCCTCGCCGAACACCACATCCCGGCCAAGCATGTTTCGCGCGAAATGGTCCTTCGGCCAGCCCACCGCCGTCGGGAGCACCGCGCGCCGACAATTCGAGCAGGCCACCGACGTCTTGAACGTCCCAAAGTCCACTCCGATGTAGCAGATTCCATTCTGGTCCATGTTAGTCTCCGAATTCTGACTGAAGGCTGGGTTCATCATTTCCTGTGACTGCGAGAACTAGGCGGCACGGCCTTGCTGCGAGTTGATTTTCTGTCGCAGGCCGATGTTCTGCTCGACGATCTGACGCACGACGGCTTCTTCCTGCTGCTGTTTGAGTACTTCATCCCGCTGCTTTTTCGCCGCGTAAACCGGTGCGATCTGCGGCGCGGGCGGCAGAACCGCCGGTTGCGAGTTGGCTTTAGCTGCCGTCCGCGCGAACTCCGTCCCCGACGTCCCGTTCACCGGAGCGGCGGTTGGCGAAAGCGTTGTCGCGACCGATGGCCAGTCGGCTGACGGTGCCGGCTGCCAGTCAGTCGGAGCACGATGCGGCGAATTGATGTGATTGTCAGGCTGCGAGTCATACCTCGTGACAGTCTGCGAATAGCCGGGCGCGCTTCCGGCCATCCCGGAACCGGGGCCGTTGTTGATGATGTCCACTTTCACCGTGGCGTCTCGCTGACGGCCAAACTTCAGCAGACTGAAGATCACCACGCAGGCGAGAACTCCCATCAGCAGCACGAATCCGCTCAGAAGAGCGATCAACAAGCGGTCGATCCACTGCATCGCGTTCGGAGCCAACGAAGTGATCGCCACAGAAGGCGAGTTCTTCGAATCACGCCCGGCCATGTCTTTGACATCGGCTTCAGCCGTCGTCGGACTTTCCTCATCGTCGATCGTGGGCTGAGTGGACTCGGCCTCTTCGGCCGGAGTTGGCGTTGCCGCCACAACCTCTCCGCTGCGATGCGCTGATGGCAATGTGCGTCGCTCATCCGCCGTTGGCATCGAACGGGTGTGTGAGGTCGCTCGAACACTGGCGGCTCGTGGCAACTGCCGGGGAACCTTGGAGAATTGACGATTGGCCACTGCGAACTCCGCGTCGGCGACCGCTGAATTCTCCTCTGGCAGAGGCTGAACTGCTTCCCACTCATCCCCTTCCTGCCGAAGAGGTTCCGGGGCATCTTCGAGCGACTCCAATTGGGAACCATCGTCCACCACACGCCGGGCCTTCATACCCGGTGAGACTCGCACCGGAACATTTTTAATCGGACGTGAATCGACCCACTGGGGAACGACGGGTCGCGCATCGATGAATTCGAGGACTTCCGTGGCCGGCCGCTCGGTGATTCGACGGGACGGACCAAATCGCGTGACGGCGGGGCTCGATGGTCGCGGTGGTGCGTCGAGCGAGTCCTTCGGCCCACTCACCGCGGGGCCAACATTGGAAGCCCCCCCCTCCTGGGAACCGAGTTCTTGTTGTGGCTTTTCCGTCGAGGTACGGACGACGTTGCGTTTCGGAGGGTCTGAAATTTCGGGCTGCGAGAAGCGAAACACCTTCGGCGCACTGCTGGGAGCTTGAGCGAATGTTGACCGCGTGACGCAGAATGCCGTCACGCAGATCAACGCAGCCCCAAACAACCAACAATGACGACGATGGTGGATCACAGTTCGCTCAGGTCTCGAAACGAGGAATGTTGCGAAATAATCAGCATCTCAGAACGGCACACCGAGGTCGTTTGACCTCTCTGAATGAGTAGAGACGGGAATTTTGGGAAGGACCATTCGCGGTATCCGGCTGGACGGTGTGGAAGCGCGCGGAATGAATGCCACCGATCCCCGGTTCCACTCTATCGACTTTAACGGTTGCGAGACCTGAGCAGTGTTTGCGGCTTCGCCACAGTTTTGTCGAGCAATTTTCCGACGCGGCGACGGCCAGTCAGCAGCCGCAACCAATGTGGCACGACGCTCCGCGTCGTGAATCGCGACGCGGAGCGTCGCGCCACAATGTGCGAAGGCGAGCGGGGCGGCGTCAGTCCCCCGGTATTCAGCGGCCATCGTGACCACCGGGGGGGCTGACGCCAGGCTGTGTGCGGTAGAGAGGCTGTGTCCGCGAAGGGCGCGCCGTCGCAGCCAGCGCTACTCGGATGCTCGATCGTTGCCACGGGTTCCGTCCGTGCGGGATGAGCTCACTTCTTCCGCATGACCCACGAGCTGAATCCGCGACGTTGGGCGAGGCGAAATTGAGGCTGGAGACGTCTCTCGATCAACAACTGTCAGCATGTCGGCGAGCGGTTCAACCTCGGCGGTCTGGCCGGCGGTCAGTGCTTCGATCTTCTGACCCATCTGTGCGAACTGGACCAGAGCTTCAGCCGCTTGACGCTGTTGGGGATCGAGTTCCAACGCACGATGGTAGTTCTTTTCGGCCTCGGTCAGTTGCCCCAGCTTGGTTTGAACGAACGCCAGATTGGCGTAGGCGCTGGCCTCGTCTCCGGCCGCGCGAAATTCCGCCAGCGCTTCCTCGAGCTGTCCCTGCTCAGCCAAGACCAGACCCAAATTGTTTCGGGCACTCTTGAATTGCGGGTCTTTGCGGAGGGCCTCGCGAAGTTTTCCTGCGGCCGATTTCAAATCATGCTGGAGGTACAGCACATAGCCCATGTCATTCAGCAATGGGGCCGAAACATCACCGTGGCTCGCGGCACGTTGGAAGTACTCCCTGCCCTGGTCGTGCTCACCGCGCCGCACGGCCAGGCAGCCCAAGCGATGGCAGGCTGTGCGATCTTGGGGATCGCTCTCTAGAACGCCGAGATACATCTTCGCCGCTTCCTCGTGCCGCCCGTGCCGCTCCATGAGTCTGGCCAGACTCAGGACGCGGTCGTTGGATTCGGAGCGATGTCTCAGGCTCAGTTTGGAAAGCGGCCCAGCGGTTCTGATCGAACCAGCCTCCCCGGTCGAACCAACGCTCCCCACCGAGCGGCAGCCGATCAGGCTGATACTCAGGCCAGCCAGCAGCGAAAACACGATTCGGTGCATGTTGTTTCCCGCGAATTGGCTGCCATTTTATTGAGAGGTTGCGGAAAAACCGCCGCCGCCAGAACCACCACCGCCGCCGTTGCCGCCTTGACCACCACCGTTGCCATTACCACCGCCGGAAGTGTTGAACCCGCGGTTGTAGGCTTGGACCGCTTCGACTCCCGACGATCCCGCGGCAAAGGACGGCGCGACCACCACCCGTTGGTCCGCTTCGACGACACCCATTCGTTCCAGGGCCGCGACCACGATCATCCGCCGCCGCTGATCGAGCTCCTCGTGGTAATGCACGGGATACTGATGCTCGGTGCCAGGCCGCGCGCTGGTCTGACTGCGTTCGACCACCACGGGGAACTCGACTCCCCGCTTCAGGCTGGCCGCGATCTGTTTGAGGTGATCTTCACCGAATTCGTTGAGCCTCCAGCCCCGAGCGAGACCGTCGCGTGTCAGACCGTTGCGTTCAAACTCGTGCATAAAGACGATGAACTTGGCCGGTTCGGCGTTCATCTCCTGCTGCATCATGAGCTGATCGACTTCCGAGCCCAGCGGCAGCGGAGATTGAACGATCCGAGGATGATCGGTCGCACAACCCGCCAACGTCAGCAGGCCGAGACCGGCCAGCGGAAAATATCGAGGAAGGCGTTGCATAGGGAACTCTCAGGGATTGATTGTCGAAGGAGCCGGGCAGACTTCGCTTCACGGACTACTCCGACAAGCCGTGAGGCCCCGCAATGTAGAACTGTTGTTGCGGCTCGCAGTAACCGGCCGAGACTTTCTGCCGGAGGTGCTTCTGAATCCATTTGTCCGACTGAACGTGCTGTTTATACGCCGGCCAGACCGTGCTGCGGTGGTGGAACGCCGGGTGTCCCTCGGTGTGCTGGAGCAGATAAAAGGCGGTGTCCGTCGGATCGGTGACACTCATTCCCGGCAGCAGCGCGGGAACCTGATCGGGCTCCAGCGGATGGACCAGTTCCGGACTGACCAGGACCACCAGTTCCGTCTCGTTCCGATTCTTGGTTTGCGATCCGAAGGCCCCTCCCAAGCCGGGGAGGTCTCCCAAGAAAGGAATTCGCTTCCAACTGCCCCCCTGTTCGTCCTGAATCAATCCGGCGATGGCCAGCCACTGGCCTTCTCGCAAATCCACCGTCGTGGTCACGCTGCGAGTATTCAAACCGGGAATTCCATTGGCACCGGCTGCGCTCTGCGTGCTGAACGTGGGGGCCACTTGCAGACGAATTCGGTCTTTGTCGATGACGGTCGGCGTGAAGGACAGTTGCGTTCCGAAGCTCTTGAACGTGGTCGAAACGGCTCCGACTCCCTGAACACCCACCGTCGTGGGAACCGCGAACTCGCCCCCCGCGAGGAAGGTGGCAGGCTGGCCGCTGAGTGTCACCAGCGTCGGCTCGGCCAGAATCTTGCCATAGCCGTTCGTACTGAACGCCTTGAGAAACAACTCGATGTCTCCCCCGTTCAGGATGGCGGAAATGTTGCCGCCTCCACCAATCGAGCTGGTCAGGGTGAAGTCTTTGAAGATATTGAAATCCACCCCCGCGTTGCGACTGGCGCTGCGGGTCAGCTCCGCGATACGGACCTTCAGAATGACCTGTTGTTCGCCGGGAACCTGCAACAGGTTGATGATCGAGGAGAATCGCAGACCCTCCGCTCCCGGAAGATTCGCGATCTGAACAAGCACTCCACCCATGTTTTGGCCATTCTGGGTCTGACCTTGGCCACCCGGCCGCCCGAGCAGCGACAGAATGTCGGAGGCCTCTTTGGCGTCGCGGGCCTGGCCGCGAATAATCATCTTGTCCGCCACGGGAAAGAGCTGCACCTGGCTGTTCGGAAACAGTTCGTTGATCCGCGACTCGAGCTTGGAGAACTCCGATTCCACCCGCTGGGCCACCGCCTGGGGCGCGGCCACTTTCACCAGATACCGCAGCGTGAGTTGACCATCATTCGCCGACTTCGACCGTCCACCCGTGCTCACCGAATTGAGGCGGCCGTTCGGGGACTGGAGCTGGTCAGAGTTCGGACGGAACCAGATCGTCATCGTCGTCTCGCCGGGCTTCAACCCGATCACTTCAAACTCGGTCGGACCATACTCCGAGATCTCGACGAAGCTGGGATCCGTGATCGCAATCCGGTCCACGGGAAATTTGGTCTTCACCACCTTGGACTGCGCCGGATCGAGCAGAAACAACAACTCGGGTTCCAGCACCTCATCAATGAGGCTGGTTTCCTTCGTTCTCACCGAGACAGTCGGCTGCTCCAAATTCTTCGTCACCAGCGTTTGCCGAGACGCCTGCTGCGCGAAGGCAAACGTCGCTGTTAGCAACAGCACCGTCGCAACGGCCACCGCAGGGAAGAGCCTTGAAGTCATGGTCTGTGAGCCGTTCATGTTCAATTCGGACCCCAACGATCGAGGGTGTGCCCTCATTACTTTGAATGGTCTCTACGGTTTTCGTCGTTCCTCACCGGACGGGCTGAGTGAATTTGTGAGGGTTGCGATGATTCTTTCGATCGCAACGACCGCTTCGCCGTGACCGGCAGAACTGACCGATCGAAAAACCGAACGACAGGCCGAAACCGCAGCGTCGGGCAGTTGCGAGGGGTCCGGCAGCATTGTTCCCCGAGCAATCAAGAAGATCAGTTCATCGAAAGGGACTGTTCGTTCCGATGAGTGAGGCTGGTTTTGCTTCGTCCGATGCTTCCGACGAGGCTCACGTTGAATGCTCGGATCGGTGCTGGGGGTCTGCGAATCGGACTCGCATCACATGCTCACGCCAGCAGCGGGCTCACCGAATTCTCAAGGGGAGATGGCGATATGCACCTGGCTCTGGTTGCGGTCTGTGTCATCATGCAGAGCGGCCCCACTCCGCCAGAACTGACAAATTCTTACGAATGGCCTGGCAACTCGCCGGCGTGCATCGCCCCCAGTTCTTCGTTCCGATCATGCCACGGTCTATCGCCGTCGAGCGGAGACCTGTGGTGTCGATGTCCGGCGTGTGGGCGAAGAACGGCTCCGCGGCACCGTTGCCTCAAACCGCCGGGAGACCTCTTCCCGCACGCTGCGTACGATGCCCGTCCCAAGACGTACTACTACTTCCGCCCCTACAGCCCAACGCACATCCCGCAGCAGGCTCAGGAGGCCGGGGCAATGGGAGCCCCTCCGCACGCTCCCTACTCGAATGCCCACTTCGAGAGTGTCTACGAATCGGTTGAGGCTCAGTTCAAACCTTAGCGACTGACCTGTGATCGTTGCCGTTCAATGGCATCGATGCCGACTGCTCATGCCACGAACACATTGGCTGAGCAGACCAAGCCCGCTGCTTTCGGAATGTCGCCCGCTCACGTCACTGGTCGCCCCGTGCGGTCCTATTGGCTCGTGATGAAGTGGCCCAGCGCGATCGGTAGTGACTCCATCCATACGACGATCTTGTCACCGCTAAAAATCGATCCGAATCGCGTCAATATGATAAGGGGACGACTCTAGCTCTCGGCCGTCGCATTGATGCGGCCAGTGCCCGCCTTGATCGTGCTCGACGCTCTCTTTGTCGTCGATTGCTTTGACGAGTGCGCGGCCGAGCTTTTCTGCGTGGCGGCCCGTCATGGTCGTCCCTCTGCTTGACCCTGCGCCGCGCAAGCTGCCGTCGCTTCCCATTCAACCCATTTCTGAAAGGACCATTTCATGCCCGGACTGACTGTTGCGGAGAAGAATCATTGGAAGGATCGGCTGTCGAAGCGGATCGACCGGCGGATTGAGACCATCGCCGCCGAGGAACCCAACTTGCTCGACCGCGTGAAACGGGACGCTCGTGCGCGGGCCATGCAATCGCTCAACGTCGCTGAGTTGCAGGCTGACGTCGATGACGTCGAAAAGCAGGAAGAGACGCTCGACAAACGGAAGAGCCTGTTGCATCGCACAATGCTGGCGCGAGTCCGCCGTGTGCCGATCGAAACGATCGACCAGCACTACACCCCGACGCACTACAACAA
>JANNDA010000952.1:0-8145 GCA_031387195.1 Planctomyces sp.
CCGCCAATTTTGAATTTTGCGGTGCCTGACCCCGGCTCGCGTGCACAGTGTGTCGTCCGCCGCATCACAACGGATCGGAGAGGGGACATTGCAGCCGAGGAGGAAATGTGGATCATTCGGAGCCGTAACGAGCCAGATTCAGTTCACGTTTGCAACATGGCAACCAGAAACGAAAACGAATGACCGTCAAACCGTCCGAACCGAGTCCTATGTTTTCGCTGTCTCGTGATGACGCGGGCCGGTTGATCGTCACCGATTCGCAGGACCGACGTCACGAGAATGTCGAGCCGATCCGCGCGTTTCCCATCTCTGACCCGGAGCACTGGATTTCGCTGTGTGATCCGTCCGGTCGCGAAGTGGCTCTGGTTCACGATCTTCAGCAACTGGCGGTCGATCAGCGAGACATGTTGCTGACTGAATTGACTCGCCGTGAATTTGTGCCAGTGATTCAGCGAATCGTCAGCATCTCGTCCTTGGCCGAGCCATGCGAATGGCAGATTGAGACCGATCGCGGTGCGACTTCGTTTGTTCTCAATAGCGACGAGCATGTCCGCAAGCTCGGAGCGGAGAAGGCGCTCATTCTTGATTCGCACGGCCTGCGCTATTTGGTGCCCGATGCGAAGCAGCTTGATGCGGCCAGTCGCAAGTTGCTCGCACGCTATTTGTCGTGATCCTTGGAGTCAGATTGCGGGAGTTTGGAACCGGGGAGTTTCCAGCCGAAAGCCGAACCAAGGACCAACACGCCAAACAATGCGGCCAACATCCAGGTCTCGATGTGCGAATAAAACCAATGAGTGAACATGACTGCCAGCGTTTGTCCGGCGGCAACAGCCAACGCGAAACGCTCGACCGTCACGCAGCGTGCGAGCCACGGTTCAAAGTAACCTCGCACGCATAACGGACGAAGCACCAAGATGCCTCCGCCCCAAAACAAAACCAGGCCAATCAGTGTCCCTAACCAACTCAACTGGGCGAACGAAGACAGATTTTTTTCCAGGCTGAGGCGAGTCGTCTGAGACGACCACACCACAACCCCAGCCAACAGCCAAGCGACCAATCCGGACACGAACTTCTTCATCGGTTCGCGATTCGCGTCGGTGGCGTTGGCTCGAAACCATTCCAGCGGATTGAACATCATGCGGTTGTTGTATCAATCGCTGAAATGACTCAACAGAGAGTCTCTGAGTCGTGCCAGCAGGGTTTCAGCAAACCTGGATGTCGTTCGTCAGCGACAGTTCGTCCGCCGCATCAAGAGCCGCGTGAGTTGCCAGTTGCTTGTTGTAATACGTCGAAGTGCGGCCAGTCAGAATGACCTCACCATCGTGGACCTCGACGTGCAGGCTGCGGATCGTGCCTCCCGTTCGGAGTCGCACGTAACGTTCAACGGTCTCGGCGATCTCGCGCGGCGTGACCTCCTCCAATTCTTGGGGAGAGTCGAGCGGCGTTTCTGAGAGAGCTTGAATGTAGAGCAAGGGCTTCATCGTGTTTCCTCCATGAGCTGCGCCGAAGCACAACCATTAACCCGGCACTCGACTCGCAAGCAGAAAGCAGCGTCCAAGCGGATGCCACTTGATTTGCTCCAAGACATTTTGACGCCCGGTCCAACCAAGGCATCAATAGCGACGAACTGTACAAGCCAGTTCTCCACTGTCAAATTGAAAATCGGAGAAAGGCCGCATTCGCTGAAGGACTGAAGTTCGCCACAAAGTCGCCGAATCGGCCGCCGCCGCTGCTTGTCGCGTCACAATCCGAACGCTTCATTGTGCCTGGCCCATCAATTTCAGCGGACGTATTCGGGAACGAGCTTGCCCGATTTTGTGACGTGCGCGATAGTCTCCCGCGACACATTTCCAGCGATGAAATCGTTTTCTCGCGAAGGCGATGCTTTCCTGCGACGAGATTTCAGACAGAGCTCACAACAAGTAACCCAAAGCGCCAGCGAGGGCGGGCGCTTCACAAAACTCTGAACTCAGAGTCTTCTGGGACGCCCGCCCTCGCTGACGCTTCGGGTTACTTTTGCGGCTTTACCGCGCGACCACAGACTTAAGGACAACCTTCCCCATGAAGTTTGCGTTGATCATTCCTGACGGAGTAGCCGATGAACCGCAGCCGTCACTCGGCGGAAAGACTCCGTTACAGGCCGCGAACATTCCACACATGGACGAGATTGCTCGGCGAGGGATTGTCGGTCGAGCTAACCATGTTCCAGTTTCGCTCCCCTCCGGCAGCGACGTCGGAACGATGAGCCTCTTCGGCTACGACCCGTTGAAGTTTCACACTGGCCGAGCACCGCTCGAAGCCGCCGCCCAAGGGATCGCTCTCGGCCCGGATGACTGGGCCGTCCGCTGTAACTTCGTGACGGTCGCGGACAACCGGATGAAGAGTTTCACCGCCGGACAGATTCCCAACGACGTGGGCAAAGAACTGATCGAGGCGTTGCAGCACTCGGCCTGTGGTGACGCGCACTGGAAGTATTTTGCCGGCGTGAGCTATCGCAACCTGCTGATCTATCGCGGTCGAGGCGAGTCGCCGCCGTTTGCCGCCGACACAAACACGACTCCGCCACATGACATCACCGATCAAGTCATCGAAACGCATTTGCCGACAGGCACCGGTTCGCAATTGCTCCGCGACTTGATGGCTCACAGTCGCGACCTACTGGCGAGCGTTGAATCCAATCGCACTCGCGGCGACAACGCGGCGATGCAAACGTGGCTCTGGGGACAGGGCAAAGCCCCCGCGTTGGTCCCCTTCGTAGAACGCTTCGGCGTTCGCGGAGCAGTCATCACCGCAGTCGATCTGCTGCGCGGCATCGGCCGCTTGCTCGGCTGGCAAGTCATCGAAGTCCCCGGAGCGACCGGATACCTCGACACTGACTACGCCGCGAAAGGACGCTACGCGATCGAGGCGCTGAAACGTCCCGACATTGATTTCATCGTCGTCCATGTCGAAGCGACAGACGAGGCATCTCACGAAGGCCTCGCCGACGAAAAGGTCAAAGCGCTGGAGCGAATCGACGCCGATATCGTCCGCCCCGTCCACGAGTATCTTCGCTCGCAAGGCGATTACCGCATCTTGATCAGCCCCGATCATCCGACGTTTCTGCGCACGAAAACTCACAGTCACGGCTTCGTTCCCGTTGCAATGTGCGGCGCGGGAATCGCCGTCGCGGGGACGCCGACTTACGACGAAGCGGTTGGGGCGGCATCGCCACTCTGCTTCGATGCTGGTTGCGATTTGATGCCGCACTTCATGCGGATGACGCATTGAGAATGGCCGCGAGTCCCGATAGCTTCTCGTATGCCTTGCAGCGGGTTTCAGGAAATCGGAGATTGAATCATGTCACTCACAATCGAAGTGGAACACGAGTCCGATGGGCGTTGGCTGGCAGAAGTGCTCGACCTGCCCGGCGTCGCAACCTATGGCCAAACAGCAGACGAGGCCGTTGAAAAGGCACAAACTCTGGCGCTGCGAGTTGTCGCGGATAATTGGGAACATGGCGATCGACCGGCGATTGTCCGACAATTGTTTCGAGTCGTTCCGGAATCCACGACCGATGCTCAAAGGCAAGAAGCTTGCTTGAGATTCAGGCGGCATTTTGGCGAAGTGAGCTCTGGATACACGAGCGGTGCGGACAACGAGTCCATCGATGCTGACTTGGCGCGCGAGTACGGCGACACTCATGAGGCAGTCTGATGCTGCTGGATACTTCTGGGCTTTTATGCCTCAACGCTTTCCCTGAGCCATTTCACGGCGAAGCTTGTGAGCTATTTGATTCGGCCGTAACGCGAGTGACGCACAATTACGTCTTGGCAGAATTCGTCGCTTTAGCTCACGCACGGCGGCTGCCACGTGTTGCGGCACTGGCATTTCTGGACGATCTCTATGCGAGCCCGGAAGTTGAGGTCCATTGGGTCGAACCGACATTGCACTTTGAAGCCGAAAACTTGCTCAAGAAGCGAGTGGATAAGACCTACTCACTGTGCGATGCCGTGAGCTTCGTGTTGATGCGTCGGCTTGGGATTCAAGAGGCGCTGACCACGGATCATCATTTTGAGCAAGAAGGTTTTCGCCGCTTGCTCAAATAAGCTCAGACGGCATCGCTTGCAGACAACGATGAATTACTCAGGAGGAACACTATGAAAGCCATTCAGCTCGAAAAACCCGGCCATTTCCGTCACATCGAGATTCCGGAGCCGAATCCGCCCGGTCCTGGTGAGGCGCTGATTCAAGTGCATCGCGTCGGTATTTGTGGGACGGACATCAGCGGGTATCTCGGCAAGATGCCGTTCTATAGCTACCCGCGCATTCCGGGGCATGAACTGGGTGTCGAAGTGGTTGCGGTCGGTATCGATGTGAGCAACGTCAAAGCGGGTGATCACTGCTCGGTCGAGCCGTACATGAATTGCGGCGAGTGCTTTGCCTGCCGACGCGGCAACAGCAATTGCTGTGAGAAGCTGCAAGTGCTGGGAGTTCATACCGACGGCGGCTTGCGTCCGCAGTTCATTCTGCCTGCGCGAAAGCTGCATCCGTCGAGCAAGCTGACATTGGAACAACTGGCTCTCGTGGAGACGCTCGGTATCGGCTGTCATGCCGTTGATCGTGCCAACCCGCAAGCGGGCGAGCATGTGCTCGTCATCGGAGCGGGGCCGATCGGTTTGTCGGTGATTCAATTTGCAAAACTCACCGGCGCGACTGTCACCGTGCTCGACATGCACCAAGGCCGGCTCGACTTCTGCAAGCAAACAATGGGAGTCGCGCACACGATCCGCTTCACCGGCGATGGCAGCGAGATGAAGACGCTGCAAGAGATCACGAACGGGGCACTCGCCGGTCACGTGTTCGATGCGACCGGCAGTCCGAAGTCGATGTGCAACGCCTTCAACTACGTCGGGCACACCGGGAAGATCGTCTTCGTGGGGATCGTCACCGATGAGATCAGCTTCCCTGACCCGCTGTTCCACCGTCGTGAGATGACGATCTTCGCCTCACGCAATTCGCTCCCCAAAGATTTCGGCCGCATCATCGGCCTGATTGAATCTGGCCGCATCGACACGCGCCCGTGGATCACACACCACACGACGATCGAGGAACTGATCGAGGTTTTCCCGTCCTACACGAAATTGGAAACGGGCGTGATCAAGGCGATCGTCGAGGTTTCGTGATGTGGTTGTTGCGAGTTGCAAGCTGGAAGCTGGAAGCTTGCACTACGATGACGTTTCGAGAGCTTCAATCGCTCTGGCTGCTGCCGCTCGGACGGACGGGTATTTGTCGGATGACAGTGACTTGATGGCGGGTAAAGCCGTTGTCGAGTTTGAGCCGATGGCGATCAGCGCCTCAACGGCCGCCAGTCTCACGGTGCCTCGATCGTCTTGAAGTTGTCGGATCAATCCTTCCACAGCGGGGGCACTCGCGGGTCCGATCAATGTGAGCGCTTTGCAGACCGCTTCGCGGACGCCGTAATCTTTGTCGTGGAACAGATCGATCAACCGCGGGACTGCCGCCGCTGCGTTGGGGCCGATTTGGCCGATCGCTTTGGTACAGGCGGTTCTCACCGCTCGGTCGATATCGTCGAGTTGAGCAATCAGCGCGGGGACGGCGGCCTTCGCTTCGGGACCGATTCCGCCGAGTGCTCGCGCCACCGTTTCACGCACATCGCTGTCGATGTGAGTCAGCTTTGTCGCGAGTTTCGGGACGAAGATCTTGGCCAGCGAACCGATCTTGCCAATCGTCTCGGCCACCGCTTCGCGGGCAGGTTTGTCGAGATGCGTGACTTGATCCACGAGGATCGGCAAAGCGTCTTTCGCAATCGGCCCGATGCCGCCGAGGGCTCGCGCGGCGACTTCGATTTGACGCGGTTCAACCTCTTTTAACCAGTTGATGAATTCTGGAATCGCTTCTGCTGAACCGGGACCGATTCGTCCCAGCGCATCACCCGCTTTCAGGCGAACTCCCATCTGCTTGTCGTGTAACAGTCGCAACAAATTCGGAACGGCCGGTCGAGCGTCCTTGCCAAGAAATCCCAAGCCCTCGGCTGAATGTGCTCGCTCCGCCGGAACGGTGCTTTCCAAGAGTCGGACCAGCGGAGAAAGCGCTGTCGATCCGAGCGACTTCAGCGCGGCGATGGCCGCTTCGGAAACGTAGCTTTCGCTGCTCGCTCGGGCTTTCAAAAGTGCTCGGACAGCGCCGGGGTGATTCGACTCGCCGAGCGCTTCCGCAGCCCGAACTCGAAACTTTGACGGCACCGTGTCCAGCGAGAGTACGATCCGCCAAAACCAGTTCATCTCGATCTCCTGTGAATACAAGCCCGAAGCGCAAGCGAGAAATTTTCCGTGAATCCCTCGCTTCGGGCTTGTATCTGGGCCGCACAATGGGCAGTCGGCTGCACCTCGTCAACGGAGGCGACTGGTTGATGTGGTACATCGAGAATATAGTCGCAAATGACACACAAATCGTGAGTTTGTGTCGTCACCAGACTCTCGAACTCATGGGGCTTGATGATGAAGTGCATGCGCTCGTTGTTGCGGACTTTCCCGATTGTGTTGACCGTATGCTTGCTGACGTCGCCCGGCCGTTGCGACGACAAACCGGCGAAAGAAGTTTTGCCGTTGGCGGACTCACGTTACGAGATTCGCAAGGACCATGATCCGAATGGCATCGGCAAGTTCTACATGGGTCGCGAGATCGCGCACGTGATGGGCTTTGGTCCGATGGGACAGGGGGCCGAATGGCTCGAACGAGCGGTTCGCGAGAAGGAAGAAAAACTTTCGTTGCTGATCAAGTCGTTGGATCTGAAGCCCGGCATGGTCATCGCGGACATCGGCGCAGGGAGCGGTGTGATCAGCGTGTTGATGGCCGAGAAAGTTCTTCCGGACGGGAAAGTGATCGCCGTTGATGTGCAACAAGAAATGCTCGACCGCCTGCGCGACAACCTCAAGAAGCTGAAGATCACGAACGTCGAACCGCTCAAAGGAACGCAGAAGACCACGCAACTCAAACCGAGTTCCGTCGATCTCGCCATCATGGTCGATGTCTACCACGAGTTGGAGCAGCCCTACGAAATGCTGCTGGATATCTCGAAGTCTTTGAAGCCGGGAGGCCGTTGTGTCTTCGTCGAATACCGCAAAGAAGACCCGGAAGTCCCGATCAAACTGGTCCACAAGATGTCTGAAGAGCAAGTGAAGAAGGAAGCCGCGTCTGTCGAGTTCGGACTCAAGTGGTCCAAGACGATCGGAGTTCTGCCGTGGCAGCACGTCATCGTGTTTGAGAAGCTTCCCGCGAGTGACTCTTCCCGTTAGTTTCGTGCGATCATAAACCAGACAGGCGAGCGGGGTGGCGTCAGCCCCCCGATACTGCGGCGAATGCACCGAGGGGCTGACGCCGCCCCGCTCGTCTGTGCCGTTTTGGGTTGCGGTTGAAGCCCGCGTTACGAGAGACAGCAGCATGGCTGACGCCAAACCGACCGCTCGACCGAACTATGCCAAGATGGCCGACTCACTGGATCAGTTGTCCGGGACGTTTTCCGCTTTGGCTGAGCAGCAGAGTCGTCAAGAAAGTTCCTGGACCGACCAGCAAGACCAATTGAAAAGTTCGTTGGCGGTGCAGGACAGACGGAATCATGAACTCTTGGAGCGGCTCACGGAATTAGATCGGCGGCACAACGCGCGGTCGTTGATGTTGATCATGCTCAGCGCGGTGATGTTGATGGCGTTGGTCGTCCTCTACCAAACCAGAGGCACCGCCTCGCTTCCACAAAGCGTCGGTACTCCGGTACTCACAGGTGGAAATGAACGGTCGAAGCCCGACCCGTTTGCTCAGGAATCGGACGAGTTGGCGATACTGCGTCAGGAGCTGCACAAACTGCGAGAGCAAGTGGCTCAGTCTGGCGAGTTGGCGTCCCAGCATCATCGGCTGACCGAACAGCTAGAAAAATCTCAACAGCAAATCCGTGTGCTCACTGAGCAAATCGAACGACTCTCGCAACGCACGTCATTTGAACCGCCCCCAGAATTGGCCAAGCTCAAAGATCGTGAGGCGCTGATCGACCGGCTCATCGAAATCAATCGGTCTCTGATCGGCTTGTTGCAAGCGGATCGGGTCTCGGAAAACCGCTCGCAGCAAACGCCGCGTTGAAAGATGTCGCCA
>JANNDA010000961.1:0-2123 GCA_031387195.1 Planctomyces sp.
CATGCCGGTCACGGTCAGCTCCATCTGCGGCCCTTCATGGATTTGAACAATCCGGCCGATGTGGCGCGCATGTCGCAATTGGCGGCCGACATCTACAATGAAGTGATCGCCGTCGGCGGCACGATCAGCGGCGAGCACGGCGACGGGCTCTCTCGAACAAGTTTTCTGCGGTCGCAGTACGGATCGCTGTATCGCGTCTTTCAACAAGTCAAAGAGATCTTCGATCCGCAACGCTTGATGAATCCCGGCAAGATCATCAGCGACGATCCGCATTTGACCGTGAAGAACCTGCGTCCGCTGGCAAGCGACTTGCCAGCGCCTGCGGTCGTCGAGCTCCAATTGAAATGGACCGCAGACGAATTGCTGACGGAATCGGCGGCGTGCAACGGTTGCGGGATGTGCCGTTCGCATTCGCCCGACTTGCGGATGTGCCCGTTCTTTCATGTGCTGCCGACCGAGGAAGCGTCGCCGCGATCAAAGGCCAACATCGTCCGCAACTTCATTCTCGGAAAGGTGTCGGCTCAAGATTTCTCGTCAGCGGCGATGAAGCGGATCGCAGACCTTTGTTTCAACTGCAAACAGTGCGAACTGGAGTGCCCGTCGAACGTCAACGTCTCGCAGTTGATGATCGAAGCGAAGGCCGCTCACGTCGCTGAGCATGGACTCGATCGAGCCAATTGGATCCTGTCGCGAGGACACTCCTTCGGTGCGATTGGCTGCACGCTGAGTTGGCTCGTGAATTGGGGGCTCAATAACGCCACGATGCGCTGGTTGCTAGAACGGTTTGTCGGCATTCATCGACTGCGCAAGCTGCCACAGTTCGCTCACAAACCGCTGATGAATTCGCTGCACGATGACCTGCTCCAATTCCCCAGCGAGATCACGACGAAGCGGCCGGTCGTCTATTTCGTCGATCACTTTGCGAACTTTCACGACCCGGAACTCGGACGAGCATTCCTCGCAATCCTCGAGCACAACAATATCAAAGTGCATGTTCCACCAGAGCAGACCGTTTCCGGCATGGCGATGATCAGCGCGGGGGATTTGAGTGCCGCTCGCAAGATCGCCGAGCAAAATGTTCGCGAACTCTCCGAACTCGCGCGCGAGGGTGTTGCGATCATCTGCACGGAACCGGCCGCCGCCCTATGTTTGAAATACGAATACCCGCGGCTGTTGAATCATCCTGACGTCAACGTGGTTGCGAGCCAAGTGATCGAGGCGACGGACTACCTCGCCGGATTGCTGGCGAAGAATCAGCTTCGTACCGATTTCGGCCCGCTGCCGCTCACCGCCGCCTATCACGCGCCGTGTCACTTGAAGGCTTTGAAAACCGGAACCCCAATACTCAAGTTGCTCGCCAAAATCCCCGATCTCGTCGTGCAGCCGATCGAGAAAGGCTGTTCCGGAATGGCGGGAGCCTACGGGCTGTCGAAAACGAACTTTGCGACCTCCGTGCAAATCGGCCGAGAACTGATCAACCACATGCGCGACGCGGATGTGAAGATCGGACTGACCGAATGCAGCAGTTGCAAAATGCAAATGGAACAAGAATCGACAATCCCCACCGTGCATCCGTTGAAATTGCTCGCCCTCTCGTATGGACTGATGCCTGAACTGGCCCAGCGGTTTCAGCGAGCGACGAAAAAACTGGTGACAACGTAGAGCGGCGATGCCGCCTCACTAACCCGAAGCGCGAGCGAGGGCGGGCGCTCCGAAAGACTTTGAAGCCAGCCTCATGAAGCGCCCGCTCTCGCTCACGCGTCGGGTTACTTCGACTTACTGATCTTTGCCGAAACTTTTCGATACCCCGACGACCATGAAAACCAAACTCAAACTCTTCGCCAAAGCCCGCGACCTTGTCGGTGTGGCGGAACTCGAACTCGACCTACCTGAATCCGCGACGGTCGCTGAATTGCGGATCGCGCTCGGTGAACACTCTCCGGCATTGCAACCGCTGCTCGCGAGCCTGCTGGTGGCCGTGGGAACCGACTATGCTTCGTCCACCACGCGAATCGGCGGCCGACACGATCTGGCTGTGTTCCCTCCCGTCAGCGGCGGGTGATTTTACGTAGCCGTCATCGCTCCGCGTGACGAGCCGAGTGCTTGCCGAGGCCCTAAGAAGC
>JANNDA010000965.1:0-6412 GCA_031387195.1 Planctomyces sp.
TGGTTTTGGGTTTTTGAAATTTGCTTCTTAGCCAGTGGCTTCGCCACATTTAGGTTGTCATGAACACGATTGAAAAACTGTTGGTGGCGAATCGCAGCGAGATTGCGATTCGAGTCTTCCGCTCGGCTTATGAGTTGGGCATCCGCACCGTCGCGATTTACACGCACGAGGACCGGTTTGCTCTGCATCGGTTCAAAGCCGACGAGGCGTATCAGATCGGTAAAAAAGGGGAGCCGATCAAGTCGTATCTGGACATCGACGCGATCATGGCGATCTGCCTGAAGCACGGCATCGATGCCATTCATCCCGGTTACGGTTTCCTCAGCGAAAACCCGAAGCTGGCTCAAGCGTGTGAGGACAACGGCATCACCTTCGTCGGCCCGAGCGTCGAGGCATTGCATAGTCTGGGCGACAAGACGATCGCTCGTGAGATCGCCGCGCAGGCGGGCGTGCCGGTGCTCAGCGGCAGTCAGCGCTCGATCATCAACACTGACGAGGGGCTCGCGCTGGCGAAGTCACTCGGCTTTCCGGTGATCTTAAAAGCGGCTCACGGCGGTGGCGGACGTGGGATGCGCGTCATTCGTGAAGAGTCCGAGTTCGCGGCCCAGTACGAACAAGCGCGCCGCGAATCGCTGTCGGCATTCGGCAGCCCGGATATCTTTGTCGAGAAGTTCGTGCAGCGCGCACGACACATCGAAGTGCAGTTGCTCGGTGATCGACACGGCAACCTCGTGCATTTGTACGAGCGAGATTGCTCGGTCCAACGGCGGCATCAGAAAGTGGTCGAGATCGCTCCCGCCCCGAACTTGCGAGCCGACGTGCGCGAAGGGCTGTGCGACGCGGCGATCAAGATCGGTAAGCAAGTCGGCTACTACGCGGCGGGGACGGTTGAGTTCCTCGTCGATGCGGACACGAATCAGTATTTCTTCATCGAGGTCAACCCGCGCATTCAGGTCGAGCACACCGTCACCGAAGAGGTGACCGGTTACGACATCGTTAAGTCGCAGATTCTGATTGCTCAAGGTGCGCCGCTGTCGGACGAGCGAATCGGCATCAACTCGCAAGCGGACGTGCGGACGACCGGCTTTGCCGTGCAGTGCCGCGTCACGACCGAAGACCCAACGAACAACTTTCTTCCCGACTACGGTCGCGTCGCGCACTATCGCAGCGCCAGCGGCATGGGCATTCGGCTCGATGCGGGCTCGGCGTTTTCCGGAGCGGTCGTCAATCCGTTCTACGATTCGCTGCTCGTGAAAGTGACCGCTCGCGGCCGGCGATTTGTCGATGCGATCAAACGGCTCGATCGCTGCTTGGCCGAGTTCCGCGTGCGTGGCGTGAAGACCAACATTCCGTTCTTGGTCAAAGTGCTGCGGCATCCGACGTTTCAAGACGGACTCTGCACGACCCGGTTCATCGACGAAACGCCCGACCTCTTCAAGTTCCCGAAGCGTCAGGACCGAGCGACAAAACTGCTGACGTATCTTGGCGAGATCATCGTCAACGGCAATTCGTTGTTCGCCGGAAAGCGGCCTCAACCGACGCGACGCGACGCGGCTCCGGTTCCGGAATTCAACAAGCTCGACGCGCGACCGCTCGGCACACGCGATCGGTTGCATGACCTCGGCCCGGAGAAGTTCGGTGAATGGGTCCGCAATCAGAAATCATTGTTGATGACCGACACAACATTTCGTGACGCGCATCAATCGCTCCTCGCAACGCGGTTGCGCAGCAAAGATTTCCTGGAAATCGCTGAAGCCTATTCGCGACTCTGTCCGCAACTCTTCTCATTGGAGATGTGGGGGGGCGCGACGTTCGACACGGCGATGCGATTTCTGAAGGAGTGCCCGTGGCAGCGGCTCGCCGACATGCGAGAGCGCGCGCCGAACATTCTCTTCCAGATGCTGCTGCGGGCGAGCAACGCCGTCGGCTACACGAACTATCCAGACAACGTCGTCCGCGAGTTCGTCAACGAGGCGGCTGAATGTGGCATGGATGTCTTCCGCATTTTCGACTCGCTGAATTGCATCCCGAACATGCAGGTCGCGATGGAAGCGGTCATCAACGCGACGCCGTCACACGGCGTGCGACCGATCTGCGAAGCGGCGATCTGTTACTCCGGCGACATCACGAACCCCGGCCGCACGAAGTACTCGTTGCAGTATTACGTGGACATGGCCAAGCAGCTCGAAAAGATGGGCGCTCACATCCTGGCCATCAAAGACATGGCCGGCTTGTGCAAACCGCGAGCAGCTCGCGAACTGGTCAAAGCGCTGAAGCAAGAGATCGGCATCCCGATCCACTTCCACACGCACGACACCGGCGGCATTCAATCGGCGTCGATCCTGATGGCGGCGACGATGGTCGATGAAGAGCATCCCGAATTGAACCTCGACATCGCTGACGCGGCGATGGCCCCGATGAGCGGCGGCACCTCGCAACCGAACCTGAACTTCATCAGTGAGAGCTTGCGGTTCTCACCACGCGAGACCGGCTTGAACTCGCTGAACCTCGACGCGATCGCCGACTACTGGAAGTCAGTGCGACAGTTCTATTCGCCGTTTGAAAGTGAACAACAACCGGCGACAACCGACCTCTACAGCCACGAGATGCCCGGCGGGCAATACACGAACTTGTATCAGCAAGCAAAGTCGCTCGGCCTGTCCGACCAGTGGTCGGAAATCTGCAAGGCGTATGCTCAGGTCAATTTGATGCTCGGCGACATCGTCAAAGTGACGCCCAGTTCCAAAGCGGTTGGCGATATGGCCCTGTTCATGGTTGCCAACCGGCTCACCCCGGAAGCGATCCTCAACGGAGACCGCGAACTTGCCTTCCCGGAATCGGTCATTGAACTTCTCAGCGGCGCGATGGGCTTTCCACAGGGAGGTTTCCCCGAACGCATTCAGCAGATCATCCTCCGCGACCGCAAGCCGTTCACGACTCGCCCCGGCGAAACGCTCCCGCCGACCGACTTCGCTAAGGTTAAGGAGTCGTTGAAAACCACACTCCGCCGCGAACCCTCGTCGCGCGAAGTCATGTCGTCGGTGCTCTATCCGAAGGTCTTCGACGACTTCGCCAAGCATGAGCAACAATACTCCGACACCAGCGTCTTCCCCACGCCGATCTTCTTCTACGGCATGAATACCGGCGAAGAGATTTCGATCGATATCGAATCGGGCAAGACGCTGATCATCAAGTTCCTGACGACGAGCGAACCTCACGCCGATGGCTCACGCACCGTGTTCTTTGAACTCAACGGTCAACCGCGCGACGTCACCGTCATCGACAAGTCGCTCGAACCAACTCAGAAGGCCGCCGTCAAAGCGGACCCCGCCGACGTGAACCAAGTCGGAGCGTCCATGCCCGGCATGGTTGTCACCGTCGCCGTCCAAGCAGGCGATCCGGTCAAGAAAGGCCAGAAGCTGCTGACCATCGAGGCCATGAAAATGGAAACCACGCTCAACGCCGAACGCGATGGCAAGATCGCCGACGTCCTGGTCAAACCCGGCAGTCAAGTTTCAGCCGGAGACTTGTTGTTGAAGTTCGCGTAGCTGTCCCGGCTCATTGGTCTCTACACAACTCGACCTCGACGGCGAGAGTGCCAAAGGCGGATTGCCAGAATCTTTTTGTCGCACATTTTTTGTCAGCCGTTCGAAATGCAGAGCTGACAAATAATTGTGGGACAAAAAAACGAGAAGCAGGGCCAGAGGATTCGTATACGATCGGTGACTCGGTTGGGTTGAGGGCACAGCCCGGGCCAAGCTCACTGCGGCTCTGCGGAGAGCGCAGAGGAAACACAAAACACGGAATAGTTTTCCCCCGCTCGCCTTCCGTTTTTATTGGAAGAGTTCTTCATGGTTGCGTCTTTGCCTGATTTGGTGATTCGCGCGTCGGCGGGGACCGGCAAGACGTATCAGTTGACGAATCGTTTTGTCAGCTTGCTCGCGTCAGGCGTGCCGCCGGAAGGAATTCTGGCGGCGACGTTCACCCGCAAGGCTGCGGGTGAAATACTCGAACGCATCTTGCTGACTTTGGCTCGCGCGGCGAACGATGCTGGTGACTGCGTGAAGCTGGCTGCGGCGATTGAGACGCCGGAGTTGAATCAGGCTCGATGTATCGAACTGCTGGCTCAAGTAACTCAGCGACTGCATCGCTTGCAGGTCGGAACGCTCGACAGTTTTTTCGCGAAGTTGGCGACGAGTTATTCGCTGGAATTGGGTTTGCCACCCGGATGGCGAATTCTCGATGACCTCGAAGCGACGCGGTTGAAGGGGGACGCGATCGAGTTGCTGCTCGAATCGGACTCGGACAATGACCTCGTCAAATTGCTGCGGCTGCTGACGAAAGGTGCGGCGGCTCGCAGTGTGAGCGAACTGATTTTGGAGAACGTCAACGCGTGCCACGAGATCGCGATCGAGACATCTCCGGATGCGTGGCGGCGAATCCCCTGCCCGCCGATGCCCTCGCGTGAAGATCTGCAACGAACGCAAAGCGAGTTGTCTGAATTAGCAGAGCGAGCCGAGAAGGGCCTGCAAAAGGCGATCGCCGCTGATCGCGATTTCGCCGATCGCGAGCAATGGGAGGAAATGCTCAAGAAAGGAATCCTGGCGAAGCTCGTCGTGGGAGAGACGACGTACAACCGCAAAGAACTCGATGCTGATGTACGGCATATCTACGACGAGATTCTGGCACAAGTCTCCGCGATCTCGCTGCACCGCTTGGCTCAGCAAACGTCCGCGACGCGCGAGTTACTCGACCGGTTCGATCGCGAGTTTCGTGAGCTGCAACGGAAGCACGGCGGTTGTGGATTCAACGATGTCGCACGAGCGTTGGCCGGACGTCGTGAAACGTCGGTGCTGCCGCGTGGGACGCAAGGCGGCGATATTGAAGCCGAGGAACAGTCGCTGACACGGCTCGCCTTTCGCATGGACTCGCGGTTGTCGCATCTGTTGTTGGACGAGTTTCAAGACACCTCGCCGTTGCAGTGGCATGTGCTGCGACCGTTCGCCGAGCAGGTGCTCGCGAAGCAGCGGCGGTCGAAGACGCTGGCTCAGCGGTCGTTGTTTGGCGAGGCGGAAACACAACCTTCGTTCTTTTGTGTCGGCGATACGAAGCAGGCGATTTATGGTTGGCGAGGCGGGGATGCGCGGATCTTCGATACGTTGAAAAAGCATCTTCCTACGGTGCAGGAAGAAACGCTGGCGAAGAGCTTTCGCTCGGCACCGCCGGTGATTGATGCCGTCAATCTGGTCTTCACAAAGCTCTCGCAACATCCACGATTGGAACGGCTCGGTGACGCGGTTGCGTCGTGGTGTCGGCTGTTTCCCACGCACTCGACGGCGAAGACGGATCTGCCGGGTTATGTGCAACTGCGAGCCGCGGCGGAAGCGGGCGAAGAGGAATCTCAAAGCGACGTCACGCTGCGGCAGGCGGCGAACTTGATCGCGGACTTGGCTCGGCAGGCTCCCGGCCGTTCGATCGGCGTGCTTGCGCGGAAGAATGAAGTTGTTGGAAAACTGATTTATCAATTGCAGGCATTGGGAATTCCCGCCAGCGAAGAGGGAGGGAATCCGCTGATCGATTCGGCGGCAGTGCGGTTGATCTTGTCGTTGATTCGGATGGCCGATCATCCCGGCGATACGGTGAGTCGGTTTCATGTCGCGACCTCACCGCTCGGAGCTGCGCTGCAATTTGTTGACTACCGTGATGAGTCGGCGGCAAACACCTTGGCCTTAAACGCGCGGCGAGCATTGTTGGTCGAAGGTTATGGTCCGAGCGTTTCGGCGTGGGCTCATTTGTTGAAGCCGAACAGTAATCGCCGCGAACGCAGCCGACTCGAACAGCTCACCGAAGTGGCGTATGCCTATCAATCGTCGGCCACGCTCCGGCCACGTGATTTCGTCGAGCATGTCAATTACATCAAGGTGGCTGATCCGAGCAGCGATCTGGTCCGCGTAATGACGGTGCATCAGTCAAAAGGATTGCAGTTCGACATCGTCGTGCTGCCAGAATTGGATGCCGAATTGCTCGGACACGAGCCGACGATCTTGGCCGGGAACTCGGACCCGTCCGAGCCGCCGGATGCGGTCTGTCTTTATCGTCATGCGAACATCCAGCAGTTGTTACCTCCCGCGTTGCGACGGCTGTTCGAGCAAGATGTCGAGCGGCGGACTCACGAGTCGCTCTGCGTATTGTATGTCGCGCTGACGCGAGCGATTCACGGCCTCTACATGCTCATTGCACCGACTGATAAGCCGCCTGCGAAAACGTTTGCCGGATTGTTGCGAGCGTCATTGGCAGATAACGCGGCGGCGGTGGCTGATTCCATTTTGTTCGAGACCGGCGATCCGAATTGGGCCGGTACCGAAAACATTCCCGGCGAGCGGGGCGGCGTTAGCCCCCCGGTGGATTTGCC
>JANNDA010000990.1:0-1913 GCA_031387195.1 Planctomyces sp.
CCGTTGCGAGACGCTCAACAGACCGGCGTTCTCGGCAGCCCCGAATTCCTGCGGCAATGCCAAGAGTGACGTCGCCGACAGAACATCGGCTTTTGGTTGTTTGCGGATTTGGGTTTAGGCGGCGAGGGCGAGGATGAGGCGGCGGAATGCGTTTGGGGACGGTTTGGGGCTCGCAAACGATCGCAATGAGTCGCTGGAGGCTTGCGATGAGTCGCTGGGGGCTCGACGAAACGGCCCAAAGGCCCCCGACCAGCCAATTCCTAGCAGTTTTTGCACCTCCGCTGCGACCCAGGCGCGCAGCTTCGCCGTGCTCGCTGCTCGCAAGATGTTCCAACCAGTCACCTTGTTCAGCATCACACGAAACACAGCGCCCTTGCCTCGCACCGCTAGGCGGTCCATTTTTAAGCGATTCTTCAGGCCGCTGTTCGGGGACTCGATGCCCGATCGCAGCGCGTATCGTTCGACGAACACTTCCGTCGATTGCTCGCGACGACGCGCCGCCAAGCGACGATCCTGATCCGTGAACTCCAACTGGTAGCTGCCGTCTCGATGCCGCTTGATCGGGCAGAGCTTCAGCAGCGGGCAGTTGCCGCAGTGCTCGGCGGACATGGTCACGGTCGTCACTGTCGTTGTTATTACATCGCCAGACGAGGTCTTCGAGACCACATCCTCGCGAGTCACTCGCAACGGTTCATGGCTTTGAGGGCACGCTTCGACTGCGCCGGTCTGCTCGTGATGAGCGAAGTCGTCCAGTGTCAGGTTGTCGTCCGACGCTTGTGGCGTGCGGCCGCAGATCGGTGCGATCAGCTCGACTCCCACCGCTTCCGCAAGCTGCACGTTGGCGTCGCTGCCGTAGGCCGTGTCCGCCAAGAGCTCTTCGGGCAGCCGATTTTGCTCCTGTAATTGTTCTAACATCGGGGCGAGAGCATTGCTGTCGTGAGCTACCGCCGTCTCGGGAATCGCACCGACAATGAGCTGCACGTCGTTCGCGTCCGAGCACGTTTCGCTCAACTGAATCTGATACCCCGAGCCTTTGTGGCCGTCGTAGGTCGCGTCCGGGTCAGAGGGATTTTGAATGACATCTCCGCCTGTCGCTTTTCTGACCAGCATGCACTCTTCGAGCACTTCAACCTGCTCTTCAAAGACTTGCAGCAGCAGCTTGAACGACGTGCGGCCGTTGATCGTCGCGACGCCGCCGAACTCCACGATCACCGCGAACATGTCCTCGGCCACTTGCTGCCGAGATCGCTTCCGCGCCTCTTCATCCTTGCTGCCCGCGAACAACTGCCCCTGAGACGGCTCGTAGCGCGACCGCAGTTCGGACGGCAGCGCCTCGTAGAGGACTTCCTCATGCCGCTTGATCTGAGTGAGTGCTCGTTTGAGCGTCACGGCCATGACCTTCGTTCGTCCGAACGTCGCCATGTGGCTGAGGACGTGCGTGCTGTCGAGCCGCTGCTTCGACACGTCTAACGCGAGCAACTCGACCAACTGAGCCGTCACCGCGATGAAGATTTTCTGGGCGGCATCATCTTGCTGAAAGAGGTCTCGATAACGCTCGACGGTGCGAGTGCTGAGCTCGGCACCCGGCTCGATGTTGAGAGCAAACTGGACGCCGCTGTTGAGCATGTAATTTTCAGCGGCAGCGGCGGCGTCCCAGCCAAAGAAGTCGGCAATAAAGGCCAGTCCGGCCATCGAGTAAAGTTCTTTGGTGGGGGCGCCGTTGTCCGGCGAGAAGTGCTCGGCGAGTTCTTTGACGGGCAACTGCTGGAGGACAACAGTCCGCACAACAGCCTGCCAACCATCGAGCAGAAGTTTTCGAGCCATGTTTGAAAGGACGCCCACGAAGGGGTCAAACAGGCGACTTTGTTGAGGATCGCGAATCCGCCGCATACCGAGCCTTCCCTGCTACAAAC
>JANNDA010001006.1:0-2446 GCA_031387195.1 Planctomyces sp.
CCACCATCATCCGTTCGAGAAGTACACCCAAGGGGACTACTACAGCTTCGCAGCATTCTTCGCCCGCGTGAGCAACAAGACGAGCGAAGAGTTCGGCCTGTTCGGCGGTGAGCAAGTCGTCATCATCCGCAACACAGGTGAGGTGAATCACCCGAAGACCGGCAAACGCCTGCCGCCGACGCCGCTCGACGGTGAGCCGGTCGATCACCCGCTCGATCGCCGCATCGCGCTCGCCGATTGGATGACTGCGAAAGACAACGCGATGTTCGCGCGGTCGATCGTGAATCGCTACCTGGGTTACCTCATGGGACGAGGCTTGGTTGATCCCGTCGATGACATGCGCTCGACGAACCCGCCGAGCAACCCGCCGCTGATGGACGCGCTGGCGAAACATTTTGCGGAGTCTGGCTTCAACCTGAAGCAACTGATGCGAACCATCATGATCTCGCGGCTGTATCAGCTCGATTCACAGCCGACCGCGACGAACGCCAGCGACCACCGTTTCTATTCATACTACCGAGTCAAACGCCTCTCGGCCGAAAGCCTGCTCGACGCGATCGACCACGCGGCCGGAACACAAACGAAATTCAAGAACCTGCCGCTCGGCACAAGGGCGATCGAACTCCCCGATGCCGAGTACCCCGACTTCTTTCTCAACGTCTTCGCCAAACCAAAGCGAGCCTCCGTCTGCGAATGCGAACGCTCCCCCGATGAGAACCTCGCGCAAGCTCTGCACACGCTCAACGGCGACATCCTCGCCAACAAGATCGCCGACGCGAAGGGGCGCATCGCGACGCTGCTCGCCGTCGAAAAGGACAAGCCCGCGAAGTCGCACGATGAGATCGTCCGCGAGCTGTACCTCGCCGCCCTCTGCCGGCAGCCATGCGATGCCGAACTCGCCGCCAGCAAACAGTTCCTCAACACGGCCGGTTCACCGAAAGAGTGCTACGAAGACCTGCTCTGGGCTCTCATCAACAGCAAGCAGTTTTTGTTTGTGAGATGACAGCTCGTGGAGTCAATCAACATGATCCAGTTCATCGACACGTCCACACTCAGAGAAAAACGCTTGGCCATCGCGGCTGCGTTTGGATCTCCAAATGCGCTTGGGGCACTTCCGATCAATCTCCCCGATCATTTTCGCACGCAAATTGAGCTGGCCGTGGCGTTGCTTCCTGCCGACGTGGCGGTGAGATTCGCCTGTGAATGCGCCGAACGAGTTCTTGACCGCTGGGAAACTCTATTCCCGTCCGACTTGCGACCTCGAAGAGCACTCGAAGCCGCGCGACTGTGGCTCGAGGGGGTTGGCACTTCGGAAACTCTTGAAGTGGCATGGCGAGGTGCTGCCGATGCCAGCATTGAAAATGACGACACGTCAACCCTCCCTGAAAACCATCCAGAATTAACCGCCGCACTTCACGCGGCTGATGCGGCGTCGCATGCAGCCTTGGCGGGTCAACTGGCGTTACGATTGTGCGAACCGAACAGCCCTCTCTCAGATTTCGACTGTAACGCCGTCGGCTACTGCGCTCGTTTCAGCACTCATGCCGCACGAGACGAGGATGCGGAAATGCGTTGGCAGAAATCTCGGATGGCCGAACTTCTATTGGAAGCGGAAACCCAAACGGAGCAAAGTTGATCATGCCAAAAACGATCAAACACAAAGCGGCACCGAAGACGCTTCCGGCGGCACCGATTGAGTACGCTGGGCAATGGGTGGCTCGGGACAAAGCTCAAGCCTAAATTGTCGCCCACGGTGACGACTTGGAGACGGTCTTTGAGTCTGCCATTGAGGCCGGGTATGCCGACGCTGTCTTTCAGAAGGTTCCGGAGGCGGACACCTACTTCATCGGCGGCGCATTGCTGCGAGGGGCCAGATGAAGTTTCCGTATCGAAAACTCTTTGACCGCGATCCCGCGACGGGCCAACTCAATTTTGTTCAGCGGCCGGAAATCACCATGACGATCATTGGACCGGAGCGTCGGCTGAACTGCTCCGCGTTAGTGGATACCGGAGCCGACATGACCGTGCTTCCAACGTCGGTGGCTCGCACGTTGCGAATACCGTTGGTGTCGACGACTCACGATGAAACGGCGTTTGGCGGCAGCCGTTATCCATTGCTGCGAGGCCGAGTCGGATTCCTCGTCGAAACTGACGACGGATCGGTCGGCTGGAACGCCGACATTTTCTTCACGGAATTCCAATTCACGAGGCAAGAAACTCTGATCCTCGGTCAATCCAATTTCTTGGAATACTTTCGAGCGATGTTTGATTGGGAAAAGGGAATGTTGACTCTCGATCCGAACGGACGAGTCCCAATGAACGACTGAGGCGTTTTAAGCAACAAAGGACAAACCAAATGCGATTCACATTCTGTTTCATCACCGCCGTCATCACGCTGATTGGCTACTCGGGTTCTGGGGCCGCTCAAACCGCCTATCCGATGCTG
>JANNDA010001007.1:0-4277 GCA_031387195.1 Planctomyces sp.
AACAAGCGAGCCGCCCGCTCTACGTTTCTCACCGAGTCAACCCGGCATGAGGCGGCGGATTATAGGCCCGGTCATCCGGCCTGCAATCGACTCGCGCAAGCCACTTTGTAAGAAGCCCTCGAAGCGCAAGGCCGTTACGGAGCGAGCGCTGTTTCTTTGCGAATGAGGTGGAGCGGAGAGGCTTCACCTTTCTTCATCACAGCCAGCCCTATCATGTGATTGCCGGAGTCCCTTTTGTATGTTCCGCATGTTTCCGCACTCGAAGAAAGAGTTCACGGACGCAAGTTGATCATGCCAACCGAACGACCATAGTTGATGATCAATTCGCCGGGCGTCAGGCCATAGCTGCGAGCGAGCGACTCTTCGAGCGTGTAGCCCTCTTTGATTCCCAGAATGAACACTCGGTATCGCCCCGGATCAATTTTCAACATGAAGTTGGTCAGGTTCGATGCGATGCCATATTGGGCCGACGAGAGATGTGCGGCGGGCTCGAAAAAGTCCGGCCCCAACGTGTTGGTCTGGCGAATCAATTCGATGCCGGCCTTCTGCCGTTGAGCGATCGTCGGACTGTTCTTCACGACCATACCGGCGACCCAATCGGCCACTCCCTCGTTAATCCACGGCGGGATATCCACGTTCGATCGCAGCCGATGCAAAAAGCCGTGCGAGGTCTCATGCACCATGACCTTCGCAAAAAACACCGGGTCATTGCCACGAACGCACGAGATCAACGCTCGGCCATTGGTGCTGGAATGATGCAGGCCGGCAGAGCCTTCCGCGTTCGGATTGTTCATGAACTTTTCCTCGAAGGCGTGGTACGAGGTCTTGTCCAAGAACGCGACGATGATGCACTTTCCCAGCCAGATGTTCTTGCCCTGTGGAACGCCGAATCCTTTGCAAAGTTCGGAGTACATCGCATCCAGATTGGCGATGCAGGGAGCCACTTGATTGGCCGGGATGTCCGTGAAGAACAAGAAGTATTTTGTTTCCGTCAGCCGCATCGGAAACTGGTAGTTGGCCTGCACGCTTTGCAGAAACTCTTTGTATTCGCCGATGATATTGTCTCGCTCATCGTCCGTGGGCTCTTCCCACAGTCGGCGACGAGCGGCTTTCAGTTTGACGTTGATGTCGAGGTCTCGCTGAGTAACGTCGATCAAAACCTGTCCCTTCTTCGAGGGATCGAGCGCGACTTCATAATCTCGGCCGCCTGAGCGGAGGCGAGACACAATGCCGCTGGAGAGCTTCTGTTTCTTTTTCCCGTCGGCATCCTGAATCGAGAACTGTTTGACGGTCTCGTCTCCTTTGCCGAGTTGCGTGTCGGTGATTTCCATCTCCGCCAGCGTCTTGCCGTTGGTTTGATAGAGCGTCACTGATTTTCCCGCAGCAACGGGTGACTCAGCGCCGACCAGCGCGACAGCATACTTAAAGTAGTCGTCCTCCAACTCCGGCAAGTTCTTGGCAGCGACTTTGCCCTTCGATTTCGTCGCCTGAGCCCACACAAGCCCATCCTCACCGAGGCAAAAGATCGAGAGAGACGCCAAGATGAGCAGACCAACGCGACGGCTTCTGACAACCGAACTCAACATCACCCTTCTCCCGCATTGTTCACGGCCAAGGCTCTGGACTGGCGACTTCAAGCGGCACTCGCCCAGCATCGGAACTCATTGCAATCTCTTCCGAGTCCCACCTCAAGGCCGCACATGCCTCGCCGATCCGACGCCAGAACCAGAACCCACGACGCGGTTGAAGAGCCGAAACCATTCATGCCAGTCGTTCGTCGTCGCGAACGATGTCTGCGAAAGACTCCGCGATTCAGGACGTTATCGACGCCTCCCGGAATCTCAATGCGGAGACGTCGAGGCTACGGTCGGTTCTCTATGGTGGGGCCGCTCCCGAACTGAGCATCGAAGCGGCAAGTCAGTTCATCGAGCTTGTGATTGATCTCAGCGATCTGTCCCACTTTGCGATCTCCTTCGCAGCGGCTGAGCCGTTGCTTGGAGAAGTGCCAGAAATAACCGATCGCCACGCCGGCAATGAGCAGTCCGTTCGGAATCGCGAGCGGCCAGCCATCCAGGCGAACGTGCCAACGCATCGCGATCACGGCCAACACACACATGCTGGCCAGGCTCAATCCCAGCAAGGCCAAGCAAGTAAACAACGCTCGACGTTCCCAGCGGAACGCCGTCACATAGGCTTGTTCGAGTTTCATACGATACTCCTGGTATTTGTCTTCAGGGACGAGTGGCTCTTGCGCCAGCAAGGCCTGCCGAAACGTGTCATGTTGAGGCTCAGTCATGATTCAACTCCTCGATCTTGTTGCGCAGCAGTCGTTGAGCGTGATGCAACCGCGACTTCACCGTCCCCAGCGGGCAGCCAATGACGTGCGACACCTCTTCCAACGACATGTCTTCCAAAAACCGCAGTGTCAGAACTTCGCGATGAGCGGCGGACAAGAGGCTCAACGCCCGGTGAATGAGTTCGATGTTCTCCGTCGTGAAGCCCGGTTCGATTTGATCCGCCGGTTCATCGGGCAATGACTCGGCGATGTCGGCGAGCACTTCGCACTCTCGTTGCCGACCGCGCACCGCATCGATCGCCTTGTCGCGAGCGATCCGGTACAGCCAGACTCGAAACGCCTCGGCCGATTGCAGCGAAGACAATCGTTTGATGGCCGTCAGCCACACCTCCTGCAACACGTCGAGCGACCGATCTTCCTCACCCAAAATCCGTCGGATGAAGTACAGCAACCGCCGCTCATACGCATCAACGAGCGTCCGAAAGGCTTCGGCCTGCCCCTGCTGAGCCTCCCGCACCAGCAGCAGTTCACGCAAGCGATCCAAGTCTCGGTGCGAGTGATTCATTCGGTCTCGATTTCCTCCCAGCGACCATCATGCCGACCCATAGAAGCCGGTTCGCCGAACAGAAACGTTCAATCACTTCGGGAGATTTTCGAGTTATCAGCATCTGCGAGAAGACATGCCAGCCACTGCGAGTGGCGACGCGGTGGAAGAGCCGAAACAATTCGTGCCGGTCTTCGTCGTCGCGAATGCAAAAAGGCACAGCTTGCTTCAAGCTGTGCCTCCAGCGATAGAGAATGGGGGAACTATACTCTTCTCAGTTCATCGCCTCATCACTTCAAAACGTTCAGCGGCAGTTCGGCTGCGGTGACGTTTTTGATCGTGAGATCGCCGTAGAACGCGCGGTACTTCGTCGAGTTGCGGAGCTTGTACCAGCCGACGAGCCGATCTGCTTGGTTCACTTTCACCCCAGAGCCCACGTAGTGGAAACTGTTCGGCGCGGTCTGGTCTTCCTCAAACTGTTTGACCGGGGACCGATAGATCTCTCGCAGCATGATCTTGTCGCGAATGTCGATCAGCGCTTGCTCGGCGGCCGTGCGAGCGGTCGATTCCTTTTCACTCGCCGCGTTGAACTTGTCACTGTCAAAAGCGTTGTAGGGCGAATCGGGAAACTGGTTGTCGTTGAACCGAGCGGCGGCTCCCAGATAGGCGATCATCTCGTCTTCGGTCACCGTCGGCTTGGCCATCTTCTCGAAAGCGTAGCCTGCTGGTGGATCCAGACTAAACTCGTTCGGATCGAGCTTGGGGTTGAGCACTATTTCGTGAGTCAGTGCGGCGACGGGAGCCATCTTGTGCCATTTGTCTTCAGCCCCTCCGACTCCTCCGACCTGTTTATCTCGATCGGCCGCCGTTTCAAATTCGAGATCGACTTCATTCGGCGTCCAGATGCCAACCAGTTGTTTAGAGACCACGCCGAATAGGAAGTCGAAGCGAGATTCAGACGCCGCTTCCACATTCTGAATCTTTGCTCGCACGAGGCTGGCCTGGGTCTTGTCGATCTCTTTCTGCCCTTGAAGTGAGACTGATTTCACGCGGTTCAATTCACCGAACTTCCGTTCCCGAATGACATCGCCAGCCCAGGCAAACGGACCGCGCTCGTCACGTTGTTGGACCGGAAGCTTCAGGACCGCTTTCTTTTCTTTCAAATCGAGATGCAGCATCCGTCCGGCGCGATTGTCGGTGATGTGGACCGCGATGGGCTGGCCCTTTGAGTCCAGCATGGTTTCGCGATATTGGCCCGGATGGCGATAGGTGTGCAGCCGGCGGTCCGTCCGGATCCAGCTTTTCTTACCGTCCTCGGTGCTGTAACGAACGTAGTAAGTGGTGGTCCACGACATCGACACGACGTTATCGACACCGGGAATATCGTCCGCAAAAGCACTGGGGCTGAGAGTTCCGCTACCGGAGCCCATCCACATG
>JANNDA010001009.1:0-1641 GCA_031387195.1 Planctomyces sp.
CTTGAGCAGACCGTCTTTCCACGCGAGGAAGATCGGTCCACCGACTCCGATGACCAACACGGTGACGATTGCCAGAGCAGCGAGCAGCATCTCAGTCCTCCAAGCCCGTAACGACCACCCGACCGATCGTGTGCAATATAAACCCGCCTAGGCCGAAGACAAACACAACCACATAGTCACCCGTAGTGAAGGGCCGTTCCTGTCGAATGACCGTTAGGGTCGGCTGGATCAGCGCCGCGACAAGCGAGGCTGTACTCAGGTTGTTGAGCAGCGTCGCCAGCAGCTTGCGGCTTTCATTGCGTCCAGCCTTGCTTCCAACCGGTGGGGCAGGGGCCGGATCTTCGTCCAGCGTGGCTTCCATGCCGCGAGCGTAGCAGATCAATTACAATCGTAAAGATTGTATTTATTATATATACGCTCAATGAGGGCTAAGCCAGCAACTCCCGCCCGGCGTCGCGCACATCGGTGCAGCCGGTCAGCGCCATGGCCATCATCATCTCCTGGCGCATGATCTGCAGGACATGTTCGACGCCCTCGACGTAGGCGCATTCCGGCAGCCAGAGACCGCGCGGGTCGCGGCCGAAACATTCGCGGTAATGGTCGCGCGCGGTGAGGATCTGCGCCCGGATGCTTTTGGGATGCGCGCTCATCAACGGCAGCAACGCATGGGTCGCGGCCGTGGTGATGATTTCGAGCGTGCCTGCGTCCTGGAATTTGCGGAACGCGCCGACCACGTCGCCGTTAGAGCTGAAGTAACGCGCGCGCAGCCGCTGAAAGCGTTCGTGATAGAAGAGCGCGAGTTCGTGATAGGCCCGGTCCCAGGAGGTGCGATGCACTTCCTTGTCCGCCAGTTCGATCAGGCCGTCGAGATGCCGCACGAAGCGTTCCTGCAACAACGGATCGCGCAGCATGGCGCAGAGCGTCGGCGAGAGGCAGATCGTGAGGCGCGTGTCCATGCCGTCCCTGGCCCAGCCGTCGAACATCTCGAGCAGCGGCAGGTAGGTTTCGGTGATGGCCTCGAAGAGCCAGTTCTCCTCCAGGAACTTGGGATGTTCCGGGTGGCGCACAAAGGGCAGGTGCGCGTGCAGGACGAGCGAGAGGTAGCCTTGCATGAAAATTAGTTTTCGGACTCTAGGCTGATGACGAAGTGTTTTGGCAAGTGCGCCGTGGGAACAGCCCATCGCGAGGTGGGGCGAGATTTAGCGCGGCATGTGAAGGGCCTTGGTTACAGGCGGCCACTGCTTCTTTCCGCTGGCATGCGACGTGCGAGCGAGCGAACGGAAGCTTTTGCCCGCGCGTGGGTCAAACTCGGCGGCGCAGAGCCGGCTAGGCTGATTGTTGAAAGCCCGATGCGCTATGGTCCCGCGAGAACATCCCTGAGCGCCTATCTCGACGGCGGCGGCAAAGCGGACATCGTGGTTTGCTCCTCTGATTGGCTTGCCGACGCAAGCGTTATTGAAGCTCGCGCACGAGGTCTCAACGTCCCGCGAGATCTTGCCGTGTTCGGCTTCGGCGACATGCATGTATCAAGCGAAGGCGCCATGCCTATGAGCACTGTGAGGATCGACGGAGCAATCATCGGACATACCGCGGCGAACATGTTGCTCGACCGTGCGGCGGGGCGACAAGTGAAAGAGCCAA
>JANNDA010001025.1:0-4878 GCA_031387195.1 Planctomyces sp.
GACGGATTTTGGAACGAACCGCGGGTGGCCCAGCTTGCTTCAAGCTGGGTGGGCAGCACCAGAAACTCAGGGCGGACATCAAATCAGCGAACGACATCATTTCCCGTTTGAACGTCGGTCTTCGGTTTCTTGTGCCGTCGCCGTGACCGTCTTTCGGAAGGTCACAGCCGCTCGCTGAAGATTTTCAAAATGTTTCCGAAATTCTGCGCAAGTTTTGCCGCCGTCCGCCGGACATAGATATTGAGGATGGAATCAAAAAAGGACAGCCCGATGACTGTCATCCTCATGGTTTTAGCCGCGTTCGTGCTTTGTGCGGGAACAATGCGGTAGCTCGTGAATGCCGACTGTCGGCGGAGTTGACCGACAGACGCTTGCCAGCGGCGCGAATGCTGGCCGGGGACAAGATCATGCTTTCGACACCAATCACACTCCGGTCAATCAGACGATTCGAGGGATGCGTTGAGGCTCAACTCAGCGAACAGCCGGAGTTTCTCTCGTCCAGCGAGGGGACCGACGACAGGTACTCGGATGTTACCGATCAAACGGAAGACCCCATCGACTTCGTAGCGGTTGACGTTGAGACCGCGAACTGCGACCGAGCGAGCATTTGTCAGATCGGTATCGCCGCTTTCCGAAACGGGCGTATTGCCGACCGCTGGCAAAGTCTTGTGAATCCCGAAGATGACTTTGACCCCTTCAACGTCACGATCCACGGCATTGATGAGGACGCCGTCAAAAACGCTCCGACCTTTGCCGAAATCGCAGGCGAATTGAACGACCGTTTGTCTCGGCACATCGTTGTCAGTCACTCGCCTTTCGATCGAGTGGCACTGGCCCGCGCAGCCGAGAAGTGCGATTTGCCAGAAATCCAATGTCGTTGGCTCGACTCGGCCAAGGTTGCACGTCGCGCTTGGCAAGACTGTGCTCATCGTGGTTACGGGTTGAAGGCAGTTGCCGAGATGCTTGGCATTGTGTTCAATCACCACAACGCCCAAGACGATGCAATGGTCGCAGGCGAGATCCTGCTCCACGCCCAAGAGACGACCGGCCTGACCGTCCGCGACTGGTTGGACCGCGTTCGACAACCGATCAATCCTTCGGCTTCCCCGGCGTCATCTTCATCGCCAAAGGTCCGGGCGATCGTCAATCCAGAGGGGCACTACTTCGGAGAGGTCGTCGTTTTCACGGGGACACTGACACTCTTCACACGGGAAGTCGCGGAGCAACTCGCCGCGGATGCTGGGTGCGAACCAAAGCGCACTGTCGCTCGCAAAACAACAATGGTTGTGATCGGGAATCAGGACGTTCGGAAGCTGGCAGGTCACGAGAAAAGCACAAAGCACCGCGATGCTGAATCGCTGATCGCGGAGGGACACCCGATTCGGATTCTCTCCGAAGCGGACTTTGTTCGCCTCATTGAAGTTCCGCGCTAATGCCCCGCGCCGCTGTCTCGCCATCCGGCGTCAGCGACGTGAGGTAGCTACTCACCGCGTCGCAACCGGTGGCGGTCAGATTGTTCAGAACTCAACGCCAGGATGGCAAGGAACGCGCCGCAATGGTCATCAAACTCCGTGAACGCGACTTGCGCACGACCGCTCATTTCACACATTCGTGAGCATTGAGCATTTGTCACGATGGCGTAGAGTGATGCTCTGACCGCCCCTTTGCCATTCGTTTTGAGGTTGCCATGTCCCCCTTCGAATACATCGTTCCCGCTCTTGTGGTGATCGTTCCCGCTCTGGTGGTGATCGTTCCCGCTCTGGTGGTGTTTGGCGCGTTGGCTGCTTGACTCGTTCGCAGGGGGAGCGCGACGCTGGTTCTTCAGGCGTTCCACATCGCCGCTCAACCGCAACCATCTCCCCGCCCCACGGTCCAGATTGTCGGACGAATGCAAGGGGTCGTCGCGTTCGTCCTGAGCTTGATGGGCTTCAGCCCAATCACACGGCTGACGCTGGCTGGCTCAGAGTTGCGGTGTGAGTCCACCAGCCTATTCGGGCAGCGGACGCAATTGATACCGATTCGACAGGTCGCGAATCTCGCAGCGGGAATTCACAAGCCGATCGGCAACTTGATTTGGGCCGCGGTCATCAACGTTGCCGGAGCGTTGCTGAGTTGGAAATTCAGCACACATTGGCCGATCACAATCAACTTGGTCGCGGGCATCGCCTTAGTCGTGAACTACGCCATCTCCAAAAAGTTCTTCGTGGAGATTCACTCGCAAGGCGGGCCTCCGATTTCGTTGCTGTTCACGCCGAACATCTTGGAGGGCGTCCCGATCAACATCGACAGCGCGATGGCAGTTATCGGAGTCATCCGGGATCTGGTCATGGCGTCCGGCAACACGTCGATGGGCGCTCCCAATTTTGCCCCGTCCGCCATGCAACCTCCGTTCGGAGGATATGGTGGCACGATTCCACCCGCTCCTGCGCCTCCGTCCGCGCCGTGGCCGAGTTCCATCGCCGATCCCGACCATGTCAATCCCGACACGTTCCCGGTCCCCACCAAACAGATTCACGACAGCGAGCTCTCCGAAGTGGTCACTGATTTAGTGTCCGACGAGACTTCTCCGGACGAAGTTGAGTCGGTTCTCCGTGGCTTGCTGCCTGCACATCTCCTGGAGTCCTACAAGCCATCGCCGGACGAAATCGAGGCCGCAGCCCAAGTTCTGCTCTCCAATGCCAAAGAGCTTGCCGCTACCGGCAACCGCCGGAAGGCAATCGAGATTCTCAAGGCAATCTTGAGCGAATGCCCGGACACCCAAGCGGCTCAGAAAGCTCGGAAGACGCTGGCACGCATCGGGATCGACGCCTGACGCGGGCATCCACGCCCGACGCTTCACGCTGGCGAGGTGCGAAAGGTGCCGACAACGCCGCCGTCTCGCCATCCGGCGTCAGCGACAGTTCTTTGACGTTGATGTCGGCGTAGCCAATGGCGAGTCCACGATCCATCAGGCTGCGAACGGCCCGCGAACTCTGCGTTTGATCCGCTGCCGATGGCGAGTGTCCCAGCCATCTCCGGAGATCAATCGGGACGATCCCTTGCCTCGCATTTTTGCAGAGGCTCCGAGCGATCGCGGATGCCAGCCGATCCATTCCCGGCATCCATTGTTCTGGTGTCACCGACAGCCGTGGGATGTCCGCCAGGACGTTGGTGAGAATGAGTTTTTCCCATTTGCCTAATTTCATGTCGCACCTTGGAAAGTTGAGAAACAGAGAGAGTTACGTTTTGCGACTGTTCCCTAAGCAGTGCTCTCGAAAAAAAGTCTCAGGTAGTACCTTTCGACGGGAGGGGGGCCGGTTGTGTTGGCGCACACCGCCCCCCCTCCCCGCGCGCACGACGTGGACGGACACAAACCCCTCGGTTGACTGTTCCCTAAGTGGGCGCTGACGCCCCATTTTTCCCAAGTACCTTTTGACCCCCGGTCCCCCGTCACAGGCGCGGAGTGGGTGGGGGCATCCGACTTCGCTTCAGATTGATTCGGTCGTCACGTCGTTGAAGTCGTCAACGTCGTAGGGTCGTAGCCCCGCCAGCGTGAGCATTTCGGTCTTCAGGTCATCCGCCAGAGCGGGCCAGACTTCGATCAGCTTCACGAGTCGAGAGTCACCCCGCGCGCCGGAATGCGCGCCGCTTTCCTCATCAACCCCCCTATTTCCCGCAGAATCGTGGGGGGAATCGAATCCTCCATCGCCCAACTGTAAAGCGAGAACCCTCGAATTTTCGAGGGTTTTCGCATTTTCAGTGACTTCGTGCGGCTCAAGAACACGGATCTCCTCCGTTGGCAAAGCCATTGGCTGCGAGACAAGAGTGCTCCCAATCATTTGCCCGATTTGAATTTCCGCACGGTGGCAACGATGCAGATTCAATGTCCTCATTGTCTGGTTGCCATTGAACTGGTGATGTCGTACCGGAAAGTGACGTGACCTGCCCGAAGTGTGGCAGTCAAGCGTCCGCATCAGCGGCGGTTGCCGGCGGAGATGGCCGAACGGTTTGCTCGTGAAGCGAGATTGGCCGCGCAGCTCCGCCATCGGCCTATTGTTGGCACGTATGAAGTGGGCGAGGTGGACAGCCACGCCGTCGATCGCCGCACGGACATATGGGCCGTGGGGGTGATTCTGTTCGAGCTGCTGACCGGCGAACGCTCTTTCTGCGCCGAGCGAGACAAGAATCTGCTCAAACTGCAGATTCTGAATGTGGACCCACCGCCGCCGTCCCAGCTCAACAGCCAAGTCCCCGCCGACCTCGACACGCTCTGCCTAAAGTGCCTGGAGAAAGACCCGTCCCGCCGCTTCCCCACCGCCGCCGACCTCGCCCAAGAACTCCACCGCTTCCTCCACGGCGAGCCAATCCACTTCCGACCCTTCATCGAGCGAATCTGCTTTGCATCCTGCGATCCCAGGTCCACCCGCAGTCCGAATATCTCGCCGCCCTCTCCGCGGACCAAACCCTCAGCGCCCCGTCCGCCAACGCGCCCTGCAATTCGCCCACGATTGGAAATAGCTTTGGAGTGCGGTGTGTCAGCACCGCTTTGGAGTCTTTGACGCAGCCTTTGGATTTCTGTGTCGTTCCGATTTCACGCCATCCAAAGAAAGTCGCTCCGCGACAAATCCAAAGCTCCGCTGACACGGAGCACTCCAAAGTCGGAGTTGCGAGCGGAGCGTGAAGCTCTGACTGCGGATGAATTCAAAAAGTCGGTTTGAGCCAACCGCGCCGGCTGATTGTCATGTGCCGGTCAGGCAAACTCAGCGGACGCGGCTGAGCACTCTTCGTGGCTCTGTCGCACACGGACGAAGTTCTCGCCGTCACAGTCCGGCGCACGGGATAAGGTGTTGAGGCATTCGCTCGGCCGGACCGATGTGCTGGACGTGCTGCTCGCCACGA
>JANNDA010001049.1:0-1839 GCA_031387195.1 Planctomyces sp.
CTTCGAGGTTCGGTTTGCGGATGGCGACCTCGGCAACGGATTCGTGAAGACGCAGACTTTCAATGTCGGGCGGGTGAACGCCGCGAGTCAGAATCTGCCACTGTCGGGAGCGGCGCGATTGCCGCAGGACTTCGCCAGCGATTTCAGGTGGCTGCGCAAATCCCTCGGCGAGCGTGACGGTCAGTTCGGTGATCTCGTCCTTCAACCGGTCGAGTCGTTCGCACAGCAGCAATTTGCCGTGACGCAGGATCGCGACCATGTCGGCGACTCGCTCGACTTCGTGGATTTGATGGCTCGACAGGAACACGGTCTTGCCGGTCGCCGTGCGATCGACCATGCGTTCGAGAAACTCGCGACGCACCATTGGGTCGAGTCCCGATGTTGGCTCGTCGAGGATGAGCAACTCCGGGTCATGCCCCAGCGAGAGTGCGAGCGCGACCTTCGCCTTCATCCCCTTTGACAGCTCTTTGATTTTCTTCGTCGCCGGCAATTCAAATTGAGCGGCCATCTGCCGATACCTCGGCAAGAACCCGTCGCCATAGAAACCGGCCGTGTACCAGCCGATTTCATCGACCGTCATCCATTCGTAAAGCGTCGGCTTCTCGAACACGCAGCCCGCTCGCTGCCGGATTTCCAAGCCGTGTGTGCGGCAATCGAAACCGAGTACTTCGAGCGTTCCCGCATCGGGATGTCCTAAGCCGAGCAGTGCTCGAATGGTCGTCGTCTTGCCAGCACCATTTTCACCGAGCAGCGCGAAGACCACGCCGCGAGGCACCTCGAACGAGACGCCATCGAGCGCCACTTCGCGGCCAAACCGCTTCGTCACGTTTTCCAGCCGGATGACCGGAGCATTGTCGGTTGTTGTCATGGTTGGTCCTTTGAACCTCGTCAGTAGTCCGTTGTCAGTGGCCAGTGGCCAGTGGTCAGTGGTCAGTGGTCAGTGGTTGAAGGCAAACAACAACGGACGACTGACAACGGACAAAACTCATTTGCCTCTCAACTTTGCGGCCAGCTTTTTGTCGATCGTCGGCATCTCCGCCGCGATCAGCTTTTGGATCTCATCACCATCAAGCCCGCTTTGCCGAGCTTCCCACAGCACTTCACGCAGACGTTCTTGAACCAGTTTGATTCGTTCCGCTCGACATTGTTTGAGTGCTCCCGACGCGACGGCCAAGCCCATGCCGCGGACGCTTTCCAAAACTCCCTCGACTTGAAGTTGTTGGTACGCCTTCGAGACGGTGTTGAGATTCACGGCCAGTTCGCGAGCCAGTTCACGCACCGACGGAGCCATTTCGCCCGGCGGCAACGCGCCGGTCGCCACGGCGAATTTGATTTGTCTCACGATCTGATCGTAGATCGCCAAGCCGCTATCCGGATCGACGTGCAGGAACATGATTGTCTCCGTGTCATAGTTGACTGTGACAGTATGACATCCGGTCGATGGAAGGCAAGAGCGCAAAAACAGGCTCATCCGAAAATCGCGTACAAAGTCGCTACCCGATGCGAATGTTGGAATTCAGAAGATGGATTTTGGGAGGCATGACTCCGATGTCCAATGAGCGGAAGACAACGGCCCTGGCCAAGAATCCTCGGCCAGGGCCGGACACGCCCTTAGCGCATCGGAGATCGGAATTTCCCTTGGCAGGTTGCTTCCCAGCAGAGCCTGCCTCCGTTTCCTCCGGCGTCGCCATTCCCACCGAATACCGTGTGGGACTTCAACCATTGGACATCGGAGCCATGCCTCCCAAAATCCACCGTCGAATTGCCCTGTGTACGCCTTAGTCGGATGAACCTGTTTTTTGAATCGCACGGATGGCAAAGCCGGGGCACGGATGAAAC
>JANNDA010001070.1:0-1510 GCA_031387195.1 Planctomyces sp.
GCCATCGCCCGCTACGGCGTCAAGATCCGCGACGTGCAGGACATCATCGAGATCGCGATCGGCGGCGAGAACCTCACGACGACGGTCGAGGGCCGCGAACGTTATCCCATCCGCGTCCGCTATCCGCGCGAGCTGCGAGAACGCTTCGATGACTTGGAACACATCCTCGTCCCGACATCGACCGGCGCTCACATTCCGATCGCGCAAGTCGCCAAGCTCACGTTCAGCATCGGCCCGCAAGAAATCAAAAGCGAGAACGGCCTGCTCGTGGGTTACGTCACGCTCAACACCCGCGACCGCGACGAGATCAGCGTCGTCGAAGACGCCGAACGCCTGCTGCAATCCGAACGCAAACTGAGTGACGAACTCGTCACCGCCGGCAAACACGCCGAAGCGAGTCTGATCGTACCGCCCGGTTACTATTGGACGTGGTCCGGCCAATTCGAGAACCAACGCCGCGCGATGGACCGGCTGTCGCTGCTCGTGCCGCTGGTGCTGCTGGCGATGGTCTTTTCGCTGTACTTCAGCTTCGGGAAATGGTGGCTGGTGTTTCTGGTCTTCATCGACATCGTGGTCTCAGTCTCCGGCGGATTCATCGGTCTCTTTTTCTTCGGCGCAAACCTGAGCGTCGCTGTGTGGGTCGGCTTCATCGCTCTGATCGGCGTCTCCGACGACGACAGCGTCGTGATGCTGACCTACCTCGAAGACCTCTTCCGCGAGAAACCACCGCAGACCGTCGATGACGTTCGCAACCTCGTCGTCGAAGCCGGCCTGAAACGCATCCGCCCGTGCCTGATGACGTCCGTCACGACAATCCTCGGCCTGGCCCCGATCTTCCTCCATCCCGGCCGCGGCTCGGACGTGATGCAACCAATGGCCATCCCCAGCGTCGGCGGCATGTCCGTCGCCCTCATCACCCTGTTCGTGATCCCCTGCTGCTACTGCCTCGTCAAAGAGTGGCAGTTAAGCCGACGTTCCAAATCCAATGGCGAGACAGTGCCCATCAGCGTCGAGCCAATGTCGGTGAGGGAGGACTAATCCCGATCATGTCTTTCCTTAGCCAGGACTGCCGGAGTGAATTGACTCAAACTTTGGAGTGTTACGGTGTCATTCAGACGCCACTCACAATCAACGTGACGACGCGACCTGATGCAGCGTGAGTGCGAAACGCGCGCAGAGACGCCGAGCACGCAGTTCGTCAGAGACGCGATTGTGAACAGCGACATGGCACGGTCGTTGCTTTGCTGTCGTGTCATGCGGCGAGACGCCGGCAACAAGTCGTGAAACCGAGATGCGAAAGACATCTCACACTCAAAGGAACAAGTCATGAAACGGACAGCAAAGATTCTGGTGGCAGTGATGGCGATCGCGTTGGTCGGAGCGACGATCGCTCGCGCGGATCACGGTTCGAGCGGGTTTGGCGGAGGCTTCGGTAGTTCGTGTGGTCCGAGTCGTGGTTACTCGGCACCGTCCTATGGCTACGGCTCGTCGAGTGGATACGGCTACGGGG
>JANNDA010001131.1:0-1909 GCA_031387195.1 Planctomyces sp.
GCAGGACCACAAGCGAGCCCTCATCATCGGCGAACGCTCTTGGGGGAAAGGAAGCGTCCAGAACGTCATCGAACTCGACGGCGGCAGCAGCGCGTTGAAACTGACGACCGCTCAATACCTTCGCCCCAGCGGTCGCAACATCCACAAGTTCCCCGGCGCGAAAGATGACGAGGAATGGGGCGTCACTCCGGATAAAGAAAACATCCTGGACTTCACCACCAAGGAAATTCAGGACTACATGGAGTACCGCCGCCAACGAGACATCATCAGCAAAGATGGCCCACCGAAATCTGAGTTCGTTGATCGCCAACTCAATGCGGCGGTGACTTCTCTCAAGGCTCAGTTGAGCGGCGAGAAGAAGCCCGAAGAGAAAAAGGCTGACGCCAAAACAAACTAACCCGAAGCGTCAGCGAGGGCGGGCGCTTCACGGCGTTTTGAGTTGGCACGCCCTGGCGAATTTCGAGTGATGATGAGCATGGCCAAGCCGACGAAGACCCCGCCGCCGGTTTCGGATTCAGTCTTGCAGGGAATCCGTGGTTTGATCGTCGGCTCGGTTTTGGGGGCGTTGGCCGGCCTCGGAATTTGCACTTGGTTGCTCGCCGAAACTCTGTTGTTCCCAGGTGACACGATGGTTGCCGGAGCATTGATCTGCGGAGCCGCTGGCTACATCTGGGGCGACGAGTTCTTCGAGTGGCTCAAAGATCATTGGCATTGGTTTACATAAAGCGGCCCTTCTGTGTCTGACTCACAACTTTTGTTGGCGATTGAATCTTCTTGCGACGAGACCGGTGCCGCAGTCATTCGCCGCGACCTGACAGTGCTCTCGAATGTCGTTGCCAGCCAGAATGATTTGCATGAGCGGTTTGGTGGAGTCGTTCCGGAGATCGCTTCGCGGGCTCATGTCAGATGCATCCTGCCGGTGATTGATGAGGCACTGAAAAAGGCCAACGTGACGCTGAATGACCTCAGCGCGATCGCCGTTGTGACGCAGCCGGGCTTGGTCGGTTCGCTGTTGGTTGGACTGACTGCCGCGAAGACGCTGGCTCTGGCAACGGGCCTGCCGCTTGTCGCAGTCAACCACATTGAGGCTCACTTGTATGCCTGCCGAATGCTGGCCGGACGCGATGTCTTTCCGGCGGTCGGACTCGTCGTCAGCGGCGGGCACACGAACTTGTATGACTGCCACGGGCCAACCGACTTCGAGTGGCTCGGAGCCACCATCGACGACGCGGCCGGCGAGGCGTTCGACAAGGTCGCCCAGATTCTCGGACTCCCTTATCCCGGTGGTCCTGCGGTCGAGTTGACCGCTCGCGATGGCAATCCCAAAGCGTTCCAGTTTCCACGCGTGTTTCTGAAAGAAGAGCGGCTGGAGTTCAGCTTCAGCGGGCTCAAAACCGCGGTCCTCTACAAAGCGAACGGCATTCCCGGTTCGCGCGAGCCAGCCCCAGAACTCACTCCATCGCGAGTCGCTGATCTGGCTGCGAGCTTTCAAGACGCCGTGCTGGATGTGCTGGTTGGCAAATGCCGCCAAGCGCTACGTCAACGCGGGCACAATCGTCTGCTTGTCGGCGGCGGCGTCGCCGCGAACGCTCGCTTTCGCGAACGGCTGGAAGCCATGTGCCGCGCCACGAAGTCCGAACTTTTCATCGCCCCGCGCGAGATGTGTACCGACAACGCGGCGATGGGGGCGATCGCTTGGGAACTCTTCGAGAAAGGCTGCACGGCCCCACTCAACGTCGATGTCACCCCCGGCTTGGTTCGCAAACCAAAGCTGAACCCCGTGTGATCGATTGGAACAGTCAGGGGTCAGGCCTGATGAAAACCTTGAGCAGCAGGGATTAAAACCTGTTGCGCACATCGTGTTTTGAAACGGACTTTCTCCATCTGTGCTCCGGCTTTGCCATCCGTG
>JANNDA010001137.1:0-3087 GCA_031387195.1 Planctomyces sp.
TGCCTGACCCCGGATCGCCCTCACTGACGCTTCGGGTTACTTTGCTAAGTCAACTCAGCCCAGCCGCCCGAACTGGCGTTCGAGTTCATTCTCCGTCAGGACCAGCGCGGTCGGGCGGCCGTGAGGACAATGGTGCGCGTCGTCGATGAGATGCCGTTGTGCGAGCAACGTGTCAATCTCTTCGGGAGACAGGCGATGTCCCGCTTTGATGGCCGCCTTACACGACATCATGTGCAACAGCGAATCGAGCAAGTCGCGGCGATCCGGCTGCTTCTCAGGCTGATCCAGTTGCTCGGCAAGATCGCGAATCAACTGCGGCAAGTTGGCTTTCGCCAACATCACGGGATACCGATCGATCAGCACCGTCTGCCGTCCAAACTCTCGCACGCCAAATCCAAGCTGGCCGAGCACCTCACCATATTCCAGCAGCAACGCGGTTTCCTTCGGTGTCAGCTCGACGGTCTCCGGCACGAGCATGCGTTGCGATTCCACCACGTTGTTGAGCACTCGCGGACGCAGGTACTCGTACATGATCCGTTCGTGCAAAGCATGTTGATCAATGACCGTCAGCCCTTCATCGGTTTCCACGACGATGTACGTGTCGCGAATCTGCATCGCCCGCATCTCACCGGTGGATCGCGGACGCGTCGTTTCCGCAGGGGAGGGCGAGGCTCCCGTCGAGCCGTCGTCGGCAAAAAGTTCTCCCGAAGGCGTTCCCGCGACGTCGGTTTGTCCCTCAATCGAAGTCTCGGTCGCGATGTGATCCGGCCCCATCGAATCGGATTCCGTGGTCATCGAACTCGGCGGAGCAAAGACGCGCATGTCCGCCAGTGTCGGGCGTGCCGCATCAAATCGTGGCGGTTGATTCCACAACGAATTATTTGACGCAACCTGCGACGGCGACCACGCCTGCAACTCAAAGCCACGCGGACGCGGTCCCGCTCCGCCCGCTGCAAACGGATTTCCACCCGTTCCCGCCGACGGAACCTGAATGGCCGAGTCGAGATTCAGGCTGAGAAACTTGGTCCGCAACATCGCCAGCAGTTGTCGAAACAATTGCTGACTGTCGGCAAACCGGACTTCGGTCTTTGTCGGATGCACGTTGACATCGACGAGCCCCGCCGGGATTTCGAGAAACAAAAACGCGACCGGCTGTCGGCCGATCATCAACAACCCGCGATACGCTTCGCTCAACGCATGTTGCAGCGAGCGGTCTTGAATCCAGCGGCCATTCAGAAACAGATGCTGACTCTTGCGAGTGCTTTTGCTGAGACTCGGATGCCCCGCATAACCCCACATCCGAATGCCGTTCGCATCCGACTCGACCGGAATCAATTCGTCCGCCATTTCGTTGCCGAACAGCAACCGAATGCGATCGAGCAACTGCTGTGTGCCGGGAAGTTCAAAGACCGACTTGCCGTTGTGCCGCAGCACCAAATGCAGACGTGGATGAGCAAGCGCGATCCGCGTGAAGTGCTCGGTGATGTGAGCAAACTCCGTCGCGGTCGATTTCAGAAACTTTCTGCGGACGGGCGTGTTAGAAAACAGTTGCCGTACTTCGATCTGTGTTCCCACCGGACAACCGCACGGCTGCGGTGCCACGAACTGGCCGCAATCGACCGCGACCTCGTACCCCGTGGTTGAATCCGCTTGCCGACTCCGCATACGCAGCCGGCTAACCTCGGCGATCGAGGCAAGTGCTTCGCCCCGAAAGCCCATCGTCTGCACGCGGAACAAGTCGTCGGCCGACGCAATTTTGCTCGTCGCATGAGCCGTCACCGCCAGCAGCAAGTCGGCGGGATGAATCCCTTCGCCGTCATCGACAATCCGAATCAGGTCGCTTCCACCGTTGTCGATATCAACCTCAATCCGCGACGCGAGCGCATCGAGGCTGTTCTCCAACAATTCCTTAACGACGTTGGCGGGACGTTCGATGACTTCCCCGGCGGCGATCTTGTTGACCACCGAAACGTCGAGCTGATGAATCCGTGACATTATTCGTGAAGGCTCCCTGCCGACTTCGATCCGATTTCTGCAAAGCGAGCCGTAACGTTAGCGACTGCGTTTCGCAGACGGCAGCAATCGGCGGAAAGATCACCTGCCAAAGTAACCCGAAGCGTCAGCGAGGGAGAATGCTTCACTTGACCGCGAATTCGGAGTGCCTCGCAGTGTTCTCCCTCGCTGGCGCTTCGGGCTGGTGTGTTCGTGCCGCATACTGAGACGCTCCGTCTCGACGGTCGGTGGTAAATTCAGTAACACTCACGCACCGCAAAGACTATGGCACGACGGATTGGCGCTAGTTGCTGAACGGTGCTTTTGAAAATCACTTTGCTGGACTTGGATCAACGGACTCATGCCCACACTTCTTGTCACCGGCGGTTGCGGTTTCATTGGCGCGAATTTCATTCGCTGGCAGTTGGCCACGTATCCCGATCAGAAGATCGTGAATCTCGACAAGCTGACTTACGCTGGCAACCTCGAAAATCTCGCCGACGTCGCGGGCGATTCGCGGTATGTCTTTCAGCACGGCGACATCTGCGATCGCGCGTTCGTCGATGGCGTGCTGAAGCAACATCAGCCAGAACAGGTCGTCAACTTCGCGGCGGAGAGCCATGTCGATCGCAGTATTCTCGACAGCGGCCCGTTCGTGCAGACAAATATCGTTGGCACGCAAGTGCTGTTGGATGCTTGCCGAGCCGTCGGCGTGCAGCGGTATCTGCAGGTTTCGACCGATGAGGTTTACGGCAGTTTGGGTGCCGAGGGATTCTTCACCGAGGAAACTCCGCTGGCTCCGAACAGTCCGTATTCGGCATCGAAAGCAGCGGCGGATCTGCTGGTACGCGGCTACGTTCACACGTTCGGCTTTCCGGCCATCATCACCCGTTGTTCGAACAATTACGGGCCGTACCAGTTTCCGGAAAAACTGATCCCGCTGTTCATCTCAAACGCGCTGAAGGATCAAGCTCTGCCGGTTTACGGCACCGGCGAAAACGTGCGCGATTGGATTCACGTTCTCGATCACGGCCGAGGAATCGACGCCGCGTTGCGCAAAGGCCGAGTCGGCGAGGTCTATAACTTTGGCGGACA
>JANNDA010001140.1:0-2251 GCA_031387195.1 Planctomyces sp.
CCCCCCTTCCCGCGTGGGCGCCCGATCCCCCGCCCTGCGAATGGGTTTTTCGCGCCCCCCCCCCCCCTCGCCCACGCTTCGGGTTAGTGTGTTGGCAATCTGCGATTAGCGTTAGCAAATCCTCGCGGCGATCGGCCAACGGCTTCTCACACAAGACATGCCAGCTTGCGGCGCGGCAGCGACGGATGTGCTCAAAGTGCAGCGACGTCGGAGTGCCAATGATTGCCGCTTCGGCGTTCGCGTGCTGGATTAAGTCATCGAAGCTGGTGAAGACGTTTGCGTTCGGAGCCAAATCGTGACGCAGCGCGTCGGCGGTTGAGCGATCGGTATCAAACAGTGCGACCACCGAGCCGCGACCATCCGTTCGTAAGCGTTCGATGTGCAGTCGGCCCATGCGTCCGCAACCAAGAATGGCAAATCGCATGTTACTTCTCTCGCCGAATCGCAGCCCGCATCTCGCGGTCGGCATCGTCTTTTTTGAGCTTCTCACGCTTGTCGTGCAACTGACGACCGCGCGCGATCGCGACTTTCACCTTGATCTTGCCTTCGGAGAAATGCACATCCAGCGGGATCAGCGTGAAGCCTTTGACGTCCGCCTTCTCGGCAAACTTTTGCAGCTCGCGTTTGTGGAGCAGCAGCTTCCGTGCTCGCAGCGGCTCGTGATTTTGCAAGTTGGCCTGCGGGTATTCGCCGATGTGGCAACCGACCAGCCAGAGTTCCCCGTCGCGAAAGCGAGCATACGCCTCGTCAACGGAGACTTTTCCGTTGCGGATGCTTTTGACTTCGCTCCCCTTCAGGATCACGCCGCATTCAATCTCATCGATGATTTCGTATTCGTGCGACGCCTTGCGATTGCGGCAGACGACCGCATTCTTCTTTTTATCGGCATCAACTTGCTTGGGAGTCTTGTGAGTCATGCGCGGGATGGTAGTTGTCGAGCTTCGACGGCAGCAAGAAGCGTGCGGTTAAACAACTCATTGCACGGTGAAGTTCAGCGTCGTCACGGCGGTCTTCTTTCCGAGCTGATCTTCGACCGTCAATCGCAGCACGTGCGGGCCGGAGCTGATCCCTTGGGGGATCGCGAATTCATAGCTGTGAAAATAGTCGCGACGATGATTGCGGCAGCGGTCTTCTGAAGGAGCGAACGGGATGCTCTCGATCATGCGGCCGTGAATTCCCCCTTCAAAAACTTCGACGGACGATTTCATGAGCGTCCGGAATTGGCCGTCAGAGGTCGGATCGCTTTTGAAGTTCGTAACTTCCGCATACAGCAGCACGGGCTGACCGGGAGTGAACTCATCGCGTTTGAAGCGTTGATAGCTGCCGAAGCTGGTGATCTTGTGGCAGAAGGCGACATTGTGCAGGTCCAGGCGAGCTTTCTCTTGCAGCCGCAGGGTCGCGGATTTCAGTTGTGAAATGGTTTGTGTCGCTCGTTCGGCACTGTCAGGCATTCCTTGCACATCAAAATAATTGGCGACGCCCCACAGCATCTGTTGCCAGAATTCTTGATCGGCCGGATCAACACTGGGGACCGGTTGCAGCGCTCGATCCATTTGGCCGGCAATCAGGTGCAGCAGCCGCAATTGGACGTGTTTTCGCAAATAGGCTTGCCGTTCGGTTTCATTCTCACCGGGAATCATGGCCGCTGCTTCCGCGGCCGTTTGCACGATGAGTCGATCCAAATCCGGCGACACGGCAAACGGAGCGATGGTCGCAGGTGCTCCGTTCGGTAACGGAAACAGGACAGAGTCGCTTGCGGGAGCTTGTGTGGCGAGCGGTCCAGCCGTCGGTGCTTGTTGTGGCGAATAGTTAAAACCAGGAATCGTGGAGGCTGTGAACGAAGACTGCTCGCCATTGGTCGGCTGAATGCTCGACGGCGCTGTGGGGACACTGATCGGTGGCGTGTCTGTCCAACCTTGAGCGTTCGATGTCGTGTTGCCATTGGCCGGAGCGTATCCGATGGCTCCTGGTGCTCGGGGCCAAAGTTCCAGCGAAGGCGTGCCATTGGATTGCGGAGCAGACGATCGAAAGTTTTCGGGATCGGTCGGCCACGTGACCGATCCCGATCTGTTCGTCAAATCGAGATCAGTGACGAGCGGCTTGGTTAGTCCACGGTACTGGTTCCAGGGATTCGTCGCGTTTCGAGTGGCTCTCTCCGATGGTCGTGATGCGCCCGCTGGGACAATGTCGGCCAGGAAGTCATTGGTCGTTTGATAGTCCGCTGGAACGATGTTGGAGTTCGTATCGCCCA
>JANNDA010001175.1:0-1547 GCA_031387195.1 Planctomyces sp.
CCCGATCAATTGGCATCAGCATGTTCGTCACTCCGACGTTTTCATCGGCCGAGCCTGCGACTCCATTGCCTGTTGCTTTTGATCGCGCTCTCCGCGCTGGGAACACTGCGCGCCGAGGAGGTTGGCGAACGCTGGGGAACCGAAGAACGCGAACGTGAGTATTACCCGATCGTCAACATTCCCTTGCCGAAGGACACGGTCATCGAAGCTGGGGCCTTCGCCGTGCTACCGGATCGGCGAATCGCGGTGGGAACGCGACATGGCGAAATCTATTTGATTGACGGTGTCGATGCGCCGAAGCCAACCCCTTCGTTTCACCGGTTCGCCACGGGACTCGACGAGATCTTCGGACTGGCCTGGAAAGACAACGCGTTCCGCGTCACTCAAAGTTGCGAATTGACTCGCGTCAGCGACTCGAACGGCGACGGCGTGGCAGATCGCTTTGAGACCATCTCGGATGCCTGGGGATATGCGAATTACCACGAATACGCGTTCGGTTCAAAACTCGACGCCGACGGAAACCAGTTCATCTCGCTCGGCCTGTCGGAGTCGTACTACTCACATGCCTTAAACCGTGGCTTCATCATGAAGGTCACGCCCGACGGAAAGACAACCGCATTCGCCAGCGGCTTGCGCAGCCCTGGCGGCATCGGACAAGACGAGCATGGATCGCTCTTCTATGTCGAAAGCCAAGGCCCTTGGAATTGTTCTTGCAGTTTGAAGGCGGTGTCGCAGTACAGCTTTCACGGCCACCCGGCCAGCTTCGAGTGGTACAAGCACTCGCCCGAACTGGGGCCTGTGCCAGAGACGCCGAAGTCAGGAACTCGCATCGCGACCGAGAAGAATCGCGTCAAACAACTGGTGCCCTATGCCGTCATCTTTCCCTATATCCGCATGGGTCGGTCCATCACGGCTTTCAGCGTGAATCAAACACAGGGCAAGTTTGGCCCCTTTGAAAACCAGATGTTCCTGGGGGACTACACTCAGTCGATCCTGATGCGTGCCACGACAGAGCAGGTCAACGGTGTCTGGCAAGGAGCGTGCTATCCGTTTCGCGAAGGCCTTTCTACCGGCATTCTCAATGTGGAGTTCACCCCCGGCGGCAAGTTGCTGTGTGGCGGCACCAATCGCGGTTGGCCGGTGCGAGGTATCAAACCGTTCGCCCTCGAACGACTCGAATGGAGCGGCAAGATGCCTTTCGAGATCAACCGCATCACGATCGAACCCGAGGGATTCAAGGTCACGTTCACCAAACCCGTTGATCAAGTCACCGGCCGCTCAATGGATTCGTATGTGATTTCGGCGTTTACTCACCCGTATCACGGCGGCTATGGCGGGCCAGAAGTCGAGCAGCACAAGCCGGGCGTGAAAGCGGTCTCGCTGGCCGAGGACGGACACTCAGCCAGGATCATTCTGGAAAAGCTCGACCAGGGATTTGTGTACGAACTCGATCTGACACGTCTGCGTTCGAGCGACAAGGAAGAACTGCTGCATCGCAATGCGTTCTACACCGTGAATGAGATTCCCGCTCGGTAATGGCGTCGCTC
>JANNDA010001177.1:0-2000 GCA_031387195.1 Planctomyces sp.
CCCCGGTTGCGGGGAGCGCCTACACCTACGCTTACGTGACAATGGGTGAGTTGTTTGCGTGGATCATCGGCTGGGATTTGGTTCTGGAATACGCGGTCGGTGCGGCAACGGTGGCCAACGGCTGGTCAGGCTATTTTCAAAGTGTGCTCAACAAGTTTGGTATCTATGTTCCGGACATCTGCAACCAAGCGACGGTGATCTACAAAGACGGTGCTTTCATTGCGACAGGTTCGTGGTTCAATTTGCCGGCAGTGGCCGTGACGATTCTGGTCACGCTCATCTTGGTGAAGGGGATCTCTGAAAGCGCTAACTTCAACGCCCTGATGGTGGTGCTCAAAGTCGTAGCCGTGCTGTTCGTGATCTTGGTCGGAGCGTTTTACATCCACCCGGAAAACTGGACTCCGTTCGCACCCTACGGTTGGACCGGATTGAGCTTCTTTGGCATCCCTGTCATGGGGCAAACAAATGCGGGGGGCGAACCGGTCGGCATGTTGGCTGGAGCGGCGATCATTTTCTTTGCGTACATCGGCTTTGATTCGGTCTCGACGCACGCCGAAGAAGCGAAGAACCCGCAGCGCGATGTGCCGATTGCGATCATGGTCTCGTTGGCGATCTGCACGGTGTTGTACGTGGCCGTTGTTGCCGTCCTGACGGGGATGGTGAAATACGACCAGATCGATGCGAACGCCGGTGTCTCGAGCGCCTTCAAGACGGCGGGGCTGCCGTGGGCCGAGTTCATCATCGCGGCAGCAGGCGTGGCCGGTATCACCTCCGTGCTGTTGGTGATGATGCTGAGTGCTCCGCGCGTCTTCTTGGCGATGGCTCGCGACGGGCTGGTGCCACACAAATTCTTCTCGGATGTGCATCCGCGATTCCAAACGCCGTGGAAGAGTACCATCCTGATCGGCGCGTTCGTCTCTGTCTTGGCGGGATTCCTGCCGATTGACGCTCTGCTGCATTTGACCAACATCGGAACGCTGTTTGCCTTCGTCATCGTGTGTGCGGCGGTGCTGATCATGCGCAAGACGAATCCCGAAGCCGAGCGACCGTTCCGTTGCCCGCTGGTTCCGCTGGTTCCGCTGTTGGGGATCGGCGCTTGCCTGATGCTGATGTTTTCACTGCCGGCGGCAAACTGGTGGCGGCTCATCGCCTGGTTGGGGCTCGGACTGGTGATCTATTTCACTTACGGTCGGCATCACAGCATCTTGGGCAAGGAGCTGCGAAAAGCGGCGGATGCACGAGCCAGTTGAGGCACCCTCTGCGGTCTCAACATCCAGCTAAGCGTTCAATGCCGCGATCAGCTTTGCCGGAACATCGGTGGTAATCGACTGCATGCCTTCGTCGCGTAGCCAGTTCGCGCGATCGCGGGAGTTCACCGTCCAAATGCAGGTTTTCAGGCCGGCTTGCCGAATCAAAGCGACATCTCCATTGGGCCGCTGCGGCAGATCATTGATGTCGAGCCCGTCGAGCCCCGCTGCGATCGCTTGTGCGATCAATTCACTCGTTAGTGGACTGAGTGATGCTGGCTCTTTGGCATCAAACGCAAATTGTTCTGTGACCCAGAAGGCGACTCGTTGAGGAATCGTCTGTTTGGCTGCGACGATCGTGTTGAAGTCGAGGCTGATCAACACCGTTTGCTCACGCAAAGTTCGCGCTGACTCCAACACTCGCTTCAGTTCGGGGATTGCCTCCACCCCGCACTTCACTTCGATGAAGAGCCGCTTGCCAGCCGGGATGATGTCGAGCACTTCGGTCAGTGTCGGAATTCGTTCGCCGACAAACTGCGGTGACTTCCACGAACCGACATCCAGCGTTTTCAGTTCCGCCAGCGAGTGTTCCGCGACCGCCCAATCGACTCCACCGGTGCGTAAAGTTGTCTCGTCGTGAATCACAACCAATTGACCATCAGCCGTGAGCAGCACGTCAATCTCTGCCGCATCTGCACCCTGAGTCCAAGCGAGCTGAATCGCCGCCAGCGTATTTTCTGGGGCGTCTGCTGA
>JANNDA010001192.1:0-2873 GCA_031387195.1 Planctomyces sp.
CCCCGGTTCTTCGGCAAATGCACCGGGGGGCTGACGCCACCCCGCTCGCCTATCGCAGGCTCACGCGGAGCGGCGTTGCACCGCGTCCATCGGGGCGTCTTCGGTTGCGAGCGACAACTCGGAGGCAGAAGCAGATGCCGCCGCTGGTTTCGGGACAACGTTCCAGGCGAGCCCCGTGTGCTTCAACAGCGAAATCACCCAGTAGGTCATGTCCACTTCCCACCAACGGTGGCCGTGCCGAGCCACTCTCTGATACGCGTGGTGGTTGTTGTGCCAACCTTCGCCGAAAGCCAGCAGGCCCACCCACCACAGGTTGCGGCTGTTGTCTCGCGTTTCGTAATTGCGATAGCCCCAGATGTGTGAGGCCGAGTTGACCGCCCAGGTCACATGCAGCATGTAGACCAGCCGGAGAAACATCCCATAGACAAAGAACGACACGCCCGTAAACAAGTCCCACACCTGCCAGCCAACACAGAACAAGCCAACGCCCAGCAGCAGGTGCAGCCAGAGAAACGTTCGGTCGAGGAACCGCAGGGACTTATCTTTCAGCAGATCGGGAGTGTATTGGCGGTAGAGCTGTGCCCAATGTTGTGAGCCGTAATGCGGAAACATCCACATCATGTGGCTCCACCAACGGCCGTCTCGGGGCGAATGCGGATCGTGCTCTTGATCGCTGAACTTGTGATGCTTCCGGTGGGCCGAGACCCACATGATCGGCGGGCCTTCTCCAGCCAGCGTGCCACACAAGGCGAACATCCAGCGCAGAGGTCGGTAGGTTTCAAAACTGGCGTGGGTGAGCAGCCGGTGAAACCCCAAGCAGATCCCCAAACTTCCGGTCACCCAACTCAGAAAGGCGGCGAGAGCCAGACCCTTCCAGGTGAAACAAAATGGTGCTGCCAACGCGCCCAAGTGCAGGAAACCGATCCAGATCACAGCGGGCCATTCCAGCCCGTCTTTCCAATGACTGCTCGTTGCGGCATCGGGTTTCTCAGAGACTGCTTGTGAACCAGAATCTGTCTCCACAAAACCCAGCCTTTCTTTCGCTGTCATCGAACTTTTTGATGATCCAGAAACGTGCGCACGAATGTGGACTTTAATTTCCAATTGTTCGGCGGACTGTTTAGCCGCGACCGAGTTGTGCGGATAGCTCAAAGGGAGCAACAAGTCTGCAAACCGTTGAGAATTCTCCAAAAGAATTTCCTGATTGAGCCACGGTGAGCACTCGTGCGGATCAGGCGTTAGAAAGTTTTTTGGTGAGTTCTTTATCCGCAGCACGGCATTGCCATCCGTGGGCAGTCTGAATCTCAAAAACTTCCCGCGGATGGCAATGCCGGCCTGCGGATGAGGCCGAAAATGGGCGCAGGACACAGTTTGCACACAAGCCGGACCCCTGACCTTTCCATCGTGCTGGCGTTACTTGCCTAGCTCGATGTAGAGCGGCAGGTGGCGGTAATAGACTTCGAGCATCAGCAGGTTCAGGCAGGTGACGTAGTGCCGGCCACCGGCGGGGCCCCATTTTTCGGGAGTCGGGCGATCGGGGTTCCAACTGCCGCTGGAACCGCCGTCTTTGAGCTGAGAGTTCACCAAAGTGTCGCGCAGTCGCGTGTTCCACTCGTCCCAGAATTCGCCCTGCATGTGAAACATCACCTGCGTGCCGTAGTACCAGAAGTACGAGTCGCGCTCGTTGAGATCGGGCAGGTGTTTGCGGAGGTATTCGGCACCGGCGATCAATTTCGCATCGTTGCGATTGGCTCCCAGATACTGCCGCATGAGCAAACCTTCGGCCGTCATCGCGAGACTAGCCGGGCGGCTGGGGTGATACGCGAATTGACCGGGAGACGATTTGCTCTCGACGGAATCCAACCAGCGAGCGACTCCGGCATACGCACCCTTCGGCACATTAAGTCCGGCCATCTCGCCGCTCTTGAGGGCCATCAATTGCCAGCCGGAAACCGATGTGTCCGATTCAAACTTCGGGCGATAACGCCAGCCGCCGAACTCCGGATGCTGACCTTTGACGATGAAGTCGAGCGCCTTCTGAGCCGGCTCACGCAGGGCGGGATCTTTGGTCAAGCCGTAGGCTTCGCACAACGCGATCGCCGCCATGCCGTGGCTGTAGAACCAGACGAATTCGCTCTCGTCGGCGAAGAGATCGCCATCGGCCTTCTGATGTTGGATGTGCCACTTCACCGCGCGATCGACGACCGCTTGATGTTGTCCCGACTGATGCGTGTAACCTGCTCCGAGAAACGCCAGCAGCGATAAGCCTGTCGCCGCCGTGTCCGAATGGAAACTGCCGTGTCCGGTGCATTCATGATCCTGGCAGCGGAATTCGTGAATGCTCCAGTGACCGTCGGGATGTTGATGTTGCGCCAGCCACGCGAGACCACGTTCGACCGCTTGCTCGGAAGCATCGGACCCGCCGAGCGTCTTCGTGGCTTCGCGTCGAGACTCGGTCTTCCGCATCGAGAGGCTCGCGCTGATCTTCGCTTCCGGCGAAGCACCGATGCCGGGGACCGACTTTTTGATCAACCCCGCGACTTGGGTTTCGGAGGCAAGCGTCGGGCGGTCGTCACCTACTCCGGGACGTGCCGCGACGCCGGTCAATCGAGCTGGTTGCGTGGCCCCTGAACTAGCGACGCCAGCGGCCGGTGACGAAGCGCTGCCGCTGCCGGGAAGACCGGCACTGCGACGCGGAAGCGAGCTGCTCATCTGCGGTCCGGACAATTTCCCCGCGTCCGAGGGTTGAGCTTGCGGTCCCGCGAAGACGAGCGTCCCCGATTGCTCGGCGTCTGCGGCACCGCTCGGCAATTTCGCGTCAGCCCCCGAACGCGACGTGCTCAAGCCCGAAGTGGTGCCGCTCGCGAATCCCG
>JANNDA010001194.1:0-6798 GCA_031387195.1 Planctomyces sp.
CACAAGCAACTTGCTTTTGTGAGAGTACCTCGTGATCGCTTCTTGCTAAAGCACAAAGCGGTCGGCGTACCTGCGGACTCATGGTCTGTCTTTGCATTACTCCAGTCAGAAGTCCATGTATCTTGGGCGTGGAAGTATGGCATTCGCCGCAAAGAAGACCTCTGCTACTCTCCCAAGCGGTGTGCAGAAACATTTCCGTTGTGGCGGTTGAGCGGAGAAATAGAACGTGGCAAAGCACTAGAACACATCGGCCTAACGTATCACGAGAGCCGCCAATCCATGTTGGAAGTTCGACACGTTGGCATCACTGAGTTGTATAACCGCTTCCATGAACCGGACGAAACGAGCGCCGACATCCAGAAGCTCCGTCAACTCCACGTCGAGATGGACCACGCCGTCGCCGCCGCCTACGGCTGGACCGACCTCGACCTCGGCCACGGCTTCCACGAGACGAAACAAGGCGTCCGCTACACGATCAGCGAACCCGCCCGCCGTGAAGTCCTCGCCCGCCTGCTCAAGCTGAACCACGAACGCTACGCCGAAGAAGTGAAGCAAGGACTGCATGACAAGAAGAAGGGTGGAGCGGGGCGGGTGAAGGGTGGCGGGAAGAAGAAATCCACGCCCAAGGACGCCCCCTCGTTATTTGGAGACTCCGAGGAGTAGTGGAGAGTGGTCCGCCACGAACGATGACTGCTGAGCCAACTCGCCGTTACAATTCTGGATATCACCTTTGCAGGAGAAGATTCATGTCAGTGACACTCGACCTTGATGAAGCCCAAGTCCGCTTGAAAGACCTCGTCAACCAACTCCATGCGGACGAGGAAGTCGTCATCACGCAAAATAGTCGCCCCATTGCCCGGCTCATCGGCGAACCGACCGCTCGTCGGCAGCCACGTCAGCCGGGCAATTGTCAGGGCATGATCACGCTACTGGTGGAAGACGATGAGCACCTCAAAGACTTCAAGGACTACATGCCGTGAGAATCTTGTTGGATACGCACGCCTTTTTGTGGTTCATCACCAACGACGCAAAGCTCAGTGCTGACGCGCGAGCAGCGATCGCGGAGCCCACCACCGACGTGTTGATCAGCCCGGCGAGCTATTGGGAGATCGCCATCAAGGTCAGTTGCGGCAAGTACCCACTGACCGTCCCCTTCGAGACGTTTATCACTCGGGGAATCTACGATAACGGGTTTGCCATCCTGCCAATTGAGCCGAAACACGCGGCAGCATTGACTTCCTTGCCGTTCCACCACCGTGACCCCTTCGACCGTTTGATGATTTCCCAGGCGCTGGTCGAGCCGATGCCAATTGTCAGCAATGACGTGGTGTTTGACGCCTACTCCGTCACACGCATTTGGTGAGGTGGGAGCACCTGGGTCGTCTCCTCGACCTCGGCCACGGCTTCCACCCAACGAAGCAAGGCGTCCGCTACACGATCAGCGAACCCGCCCGCCGAGAAGTCCTCGCCCGCCTCCTCAAGCTGAACCACGAACGCTACGCCGAAGAAGTGAAGCAAGGACTGCATGAGAAGAAGAAGGGGTCAGGGGTTAGGGGTCAGGGAAGAAGAAAACTCAGCATGAAACGGGCGGACTGTTCGATTAGGATGCTGCGGACATTTCTAAACGGGAGACGCGCGATGAGCCTGACCGAAACGATGATCGACGGGACGATTCAATCCGATGGGACGCTGGTGCTCGACGAGAAGCCGAATCTGCCTGCCGGCCGAGTGAAGGTGACCGTTCAATCGGAAGACTGGTTGAGTTATCTCAAGCGCTGCCGGGCGGAGCTGGATTCGTCCGGGGCGACATTTCGGCGGGGGATCGACATCGAAGCCGACATGGAGCAAATTCGTGGCGAAACCGAGCGAGTGGACGGTCTGCGGTGGGAGCAAGAATGGGCGAAGCACCATCCGGAGGCAACGTCGTGTTGATCTATTGCGATAGCGTCATCCTGATTTACTACCTGGATGCCAATGACGCCTATCAACAAAAGGCGGACATTCGGCTTACGGCGATTCGCTCGGCCGGGGACGAAATTGCTGTCAGCGACCTTTCCCGACTGGAGTGTCGGGTCAAGCCTGTTCAACAGGCGGATGCACAACGGCTGGCGATCTTCGATGGATTCTTTGCTCTTCCCGACGTGCGCAAGGTGCCGCTCACAACGGCGGTATACGACCGAGCGACGGAACTGCGTGCCCAGTTCTCTTTCAAAACGGCTGATGCGATCCATCTGGCTGCCGCCATCGAAGCGGGCTGCGATCTGTTTCTCACCCACGATCACAAGCTCGCTCGCTGCACCGATATCAAAGTGGAACTGTTGACATGATTCCGCGCGCCACCGCCTACGGCTCGACCGACCTGGACCTCGGCTTCCACGAGGCGAAGCAAGGCGTCCGCTGCACGATCAGCGAACCCGCCCGCCCAGCGAAAATCCTCGCCCGCCTGCTCAAGCTGAACCACGAACGCTACGCCGAAGAAGTGAAGCAAGGACTGCATGAGAAGAAGGGGCGAGGGGCGAGGGGTGAGGGGTGAGGGGCGAGTGAAGAAGACTCAGGCAGCGAAGACGGAGACGGGGCGGTCTCTCTTTGAAGAGGAGGGAGACGCATGAATGCGAGCGAGATTCTGGCGGCGATCGACGCTGGAGAAGACAAAGATTGGGAATTCAAGTCGGCCAAGGGCGGTCTGCCGGGGAGTCTGTGGGAGTCCTACAGTGCGCTGGCCAACACCGATGGCGGCGTGATCGTGCTGGGTGTGAAGGAGTTGGATGACGGGAGTTTCGACATTCACGGTCTGGATGATCCGACCAGAATCGAGAAGAATTTTTGGAACACGATCAACGACCGAGGCAAGGCGAGCGCCAACCTGCTCACCAATAGCGACGTGCGAATCGTCCCTGTGAATGGCCAACCGCTGCTGGTCGTACAAGTGCCTCGTGCCTCACGTCGGCAACGCCCGATCTTCGTGGGTCAGAACCCGCTCGTCGGAACTTATCGACGATTCAACGACGGCGACTATCTGTGCAGCCGGGAAGAAGTGGGCCGGATGCTGGCCGATCAAGCCGAGGAGTCGCACGACGCCCGGATCGTGGAGCATTTCACGCTGGCCGACCTCGATCCGGTTTCGATCCAGCAGTATCGCAACGTGTTCCGATCGCTGGATCTATCTCATCCGTGGCTTGCAGAGGACGATCTCGGGCTGTTGACAAAGCTTGGAGGCTGGCGGAAGGACCGTGTGAGCGGGCAGGAAGGGCTGACGGTCGCGGGCCTGCTGATGTTTGGAAAGGATGAAACGATCCGCGATCCGGCGGCGGACCTGAAGTATCACGTTGACTATCGGGAGAAACTGAGCGACGATCCAAACCGGCGTTGGACCGACCGATTGACCATCGACGGGAAGTGGGTGGCAAACCTTTTCCAGTTTTATCGGCGGGTGAGCGTCCGCTTGCCACAAGACGTGGTCAAGACGCCGTTCCAGGTGGTTGGCGGCGTGCGTGTCGATGACACGCCGGGCCATCAAGCGCTCCGCGAGGCGCTCGTCAATGCCCTGATTCACGCGGACTACCGGGGCATCGGCGGGGTCGTGGTCGAGAAGCGGCGGGATGCCATCGAGTTGTCCAATCCCGGCAGCCTGCTGGTTTCCTTCGATCAACTTGTTCAAGGCGGAGTGAGCGAGTGTCGCAATCCGTCGCTCCAGACGATGTTCCTGCTGATCGGCGGCGGCGAGAAGGCCGGCTCGGGGATCGACAAAATTCGGAGCGGTTGGGCATCGCAGAATCTGCAAGCGCCGCGCATCGAGGAGACGACGCGCCCGGACCGAGTGCGGTTCGTCCTGCCGACGGTCAGCCTGTTGCCAGATGAAGTCCTTGCGCGACTTCGCCGTCGATTTGGTGAAGCATGGGATCGGCTGAGTTCGGTCGAGGTTCAGGCTCTAGTCCTTGCGGAAACCGAAAGTGAAGTGGCGAACGCTCGGCTTCGGCTCGTCACCGACCACCACGCGGCTGATCTGACGCAGGTGTTGCAGGGACTTGTCGCCAAAGGACTTTTGGTTCAGTTTGGTCAGAAGCGTGGGACGACCTATCGGCTGCCGCCGGCCAATGGGGGGAGTAGCTCCCCACATAACGGCGGCAGCTCCCCACATAACGGCGGGAACTCCCAACATGACGAGGTTGTTCGCCCGACCGATACCCCTGGCGACGAGCAAACCAATCTTCAAGACATCGCACTACCTGCCCAGAAGAAGGCTCGGTTGGCACCGGCCGAAATGGAGACGATCATCGAACGGCTATGCACTGGACGGTATCTGACCTACCAACAGATCGGCAAGCTGGTGAATCGGAGCCCACAAGGAATTCGTGATCGCTTTCTTGCACGAATGGTCAAGGACGGCCGACTTCTGGCCAGATTTCAAGAGCCGACCCACCCCGATCAGGCATACACGACGAAGGAGCCGACATGAGCGAACCAGCACTTCCCAAACCGCCGTCGCCGCTCCAGTTTCGCGACGAACTCGAAGCGATGGTCCTCAAGGAACTGCTCGGCCCTGGCAGTGCGGATGAGGAAATCCTTGAGTCGCCCGGCTCGAAGTATTTCGTCGGGGTGTTGGCTCCACGCAAACGAGCCAAGGCGCACATTGAGGCTGCTCCTGTTCCTGCCGTGCCACTCCCCGATGAAGATGATGACGAATCAGCAGGCGAGATTCTCGACGGCGATGAACTGGCTCTCGGTGGCCGAGACACAACTCAGGACGGCACGACCGATCAAGCTCCAGCACAGGACAAGGCTCTGATGCCGTCGTCCTTCGGCATGACCTTTTCGGTCAACCCGGAAGCTACGGAACTGCAACTGTCAGCCGCATGGGCCAGTACACCAAAGAGGTCAGCGAATACCTCACCACCGAAAAGACGGGCAGCCCACGACGAGTGTGGAAGCGGTATCCACGAGGCGGAACTCATCGCCTCCAATTGAAAGACGGACAGATTCTTGCAATGCCCGTCGATCACAACTGCCCGGAAGTCGTCATTCAAGGGCTTGTCCGCAAACGGAGCGATCATTGGTGCATCACGCTGTTTCTGGTCAACGAACAGCAAGAGCCGTTACGTCTGAAGGACACCGCTTGGGTCTTCCAACCAGAACTCATCGCAGAGGGCGTCGAAGGTGCGGCGGTCATTCACAAGCGGCACACCATCCTGGAACTCAGTGGCACCGACCCCGCCGTGAAGGCCGAAAATGATTTGTTGGCGATGCTCTATCGTCGGCATGTTGAGTTCGCCGTGGGGCATGGCATCGGCGTGCATGTCGATGTGTCGCCCGATCCCAATCATGCCGTCCGTGTTCGCACCAAGATTGTGCCGAGCTACGAGATTCCCCGCACAACTCCGCCTCGACCTGACGACGCCGAGATCAATCCAGCGTTCGCCAAATTGGAGGGGCTGGTTCTCGACATGAAACTGTTGGCCGAGGCCAACCCGAAGCAATATCGCTCGAAGCTCAAGCCGTTGGTTGATGCGTATCAAGATTGGATCGAACGAGAAGAAAAAAGAATCGCCGATCCTGCTGAGGGACTGGCATCGTTCACGCAGGCTGCACAGCAAGCAATTGTGAAGTGTCGCACGACGCTGAAGCGGATCGAGGCCGGACTGGACTTGCTCGATCAAGACGACAAGGCCGCTCAATCGTTTCAGTTCATGAATCGAGCAATGTGGCTCCAACGAACGCACTCCCTCTTTGCCGAGCGTGTGCGCCGTGGTGATGAGAAACCCGACTTTGCTCAGATCGACATCACCGAGAATCGTTCGTGGTATCCATTCCAGCTTGCCTTCATCCTGTTGAACTTGCCGGGGATCACGAAGTTCGATCACCCCGACCGAGACACCAGCGAGAACGCTCTGGCCGATCTGCTCTGGTTTCCCACGGGTGGCGGTAAGACCGAAGCGTACTTGGGACTGACGGCTTACACGCTTGGACTGCGACGGCTGCAAGGAATTGTTGAAGGTCGTTCCGGTGAGAACGGCGTAACGGTTTTGATGCGTTACACGCTGCGACTGCTGACGCTCCAACAATTCCAACGTGCCGCTGCTCTGATTTGCGCCTGTGAAGACATTCGCCGAACAGCCATGAGCAACGGGGACACTCATTGGGGCAAGACTCCGTTCCGCATTGGACTGTGGGTCGGCGGTAGTACCACACCAAATCGGACTGACGATTCCGATGAAGCGGTCAAATCTGCGCACGGCGGCAAGCCAAGGTCCGGTGCGTTTGGCGGTGTCGGATCACCACATCAACTGACCAACTGCCCGTGGTGCGGCACCAAGATCGACGCCGGCAAACACATCAAGGTCGAGAAATACAGCCAGGGAGCTGGTCGCACTCTGATTTATTGCGGAGCCAAGTTCGGCCAGTGCAAGTTTTCGATGAAGGAAGCACCGGGCGAAGGGTTGCCGGTGATGGTGGTTGACGAAGAAATCTATCGTCGGTTGCCTTCGCTGCTGATTACGACCGTGGACAAGTTCGCTCAGATGCCGTGGAACGGTTCGGTTCAGATGCTCTTCGGGCAAGTGGATGGCTACTGCGAACGTCACGGCTATCGGTCTCCGCATTTAGCCGACGCTGCTGAAGAATTGGAGATCAATGGAGTCCATCGGGCCAAAGGGAATTCACCTTCAGCCAAAGTCCTTCCTCAAAATCCGCTGCGACCGCCTGACCTCATCATTCAGGACGAGTTGCATCTCATCAGTGGGCCACTCGGCACGTTGGTCGGTCTCTATGAAACGGCCATCGACCATCTCTGCACTTGGGAAG
>JANNDA010001195.1:0-5754 GCA_031387195.1 Planctomyces sp.
ATGGACGACTCATAGAGGAAGCAACGTGCCGCGTTGTAACCCGAAGCGTAAGCGAGGGCGAACTGTGACAACTCCCTCGCTTACGCTTCGGGTTACAAAGAGACCATGAATAATCACGGCTAGCCCCGGTTTGGATAACACAAACCGGGGCTAGTAGCGCCCTGCGGCTGATCGGGAAGCTTGGCCCCAACGCCGTTAAGGACTTTCCGCCGAGAAATACAAGCCCGAAGCGCCAGCGAGTGCGTGCGAGTGCGACGCTGCAGAATGCACTCGCTGGCGCTTCGGGCTTGTATTCTCGGCGGCTACACCGCCCCAGAGTCCTTAACGGCGTTGCCCGTTGGGGCTGGACGTGGCGCGTGGGTTCGTCAACCCCATGTTTCATCACCTCAGGGATTCTCTGAGCCAATTCAGCGGCCTCTTCTGAGCCGCTGATGCGTGGTCTTCCACGTCACGCTCAGGCGACGGCTGGCCACCTGGATGATTTTCGCGATGAATACTTCGCTGTCTTACGGGCCGCTGTGATCGTGCTCGTTCCCCCGTGACTCTTGTCGAGAGATCGCTGCCATGAAACTCCATCATCCGTCCGATTCGAGTTCCTTCAACTCACTCGTCCCGGCAGCGCCGCGTGGAAGTCATTGTTTTTGTCGCTCAACAGCCGGTGGTCCGCGTGACGCGGAACGCCAAGCGCTGAAGCAGCGGTCCTGGCAAGCTCAGAAGATGCAGACGCTCGGACGAATTTCCTGCGGCATCGTGCATGACCTCAACAACATGCTGACCATCATGCAGTGTTGTTGCGATCTGGCGAACGACAAGCTGCCGCACGAGCATCCCGCACGGCTTTTGATTTCGGAGATTGCTCAGGCCGGCGAGTATTCCTCCGACTTGACGCGGCAACTGCTGGACTTCAGCCGGCCGCACGTCACGCAGCCGCAGATCTCCAACCTCAACGACATCGTCTGTCACATCCAGCGACTGCTGCGACGAACGGTCGGCGAAATGGTTCGCTTAGAAATCACCGCCGATCCGGCTCCCGTCTCGATTCTGGTCGATGCCGGACAGATCGAGCACATCTTGATGAATCTCGCGGTCAACGCTCGCGACGCGATGCCGCGCGGCGGCTGCTTAGAGATTGCGACCAGCATCCTCGTACTGAGCGAGGTCGACGTCGCCTACAGCTTCGGCTTGTGCCCCGGTGCCTTTGCGTGCTTGACCATCAGCGACGACGGCATGGGCATGGACTCGGGGACCATCGAGCGAATCTTCGATCCGTATTTCACGACCAAGCCGCCGGGCAAAGGCACGGGGCTTGGCTTGGCTACCGTGCATGACATCGTCCAACACTACGGCGGACAGATCTTCGTCGTCAGCGCGCCCGATCGCGGCACGACGTTTCAAATTCTGTTGCCCCGACGCGACCGCTTACTCGACCCCGAAGCGGAACCCGACCTCCACGAGGCCGCTCGGCCTGCGGCAGTGTCTCGTGCTTGCATCAGCCGTTGAGCGCTAGCTCACGGTTTTCTCACGGTTCGCGCTTTGATCCGAGAACCGGACGCTAGCGCGTTCCGGCTGATTAGCCAAAGTCAGCCCATCGGCTCGCCTGCTTGGATTTTCTCCACCGCGCTCAGGCTGCGCTCAGCCTGTGCCGCGACTTCTCAACCAAGTTTCCGTTTCTTCACCCTCAATTCTCACAAGGAATTCCTCATCATGTTATTGACCCGTTGGCTGAATCAAATTGTTGGACGTCTTCACTCGGCCCGCACTCGGACGCGCTCGCACTCTCAACGCCGATCATCATTGGCGGCACAGATTGCGGCACCAAACGTGTCGGCTCATGCGGAGCCGCTCGAAGACCGCCGACTGTTGGCCGCGTTGATCGGCGGCTTGGACGGCGACAGCCTCTCGTATAGCGGCAGTTCCGCCGTGGTCATTGATCAAGGAGCTTCCGCCAGTGTGACCGGAACGATCGCGGTCGGAGGACAATTGATTGTCAGCGTCACCTCCGGAGGAGATGCGTCGGAGGATGTGCTGTCGATTCGCAACGAAGGGACAGGACTCGGCCAGATCGGCGTGTCGGGATCCAACGTCACGTACAGCGGCCTTCCGCTGGGCACATTCACCGGCGGCACCGGCGGCAGCAATCTGGTCGTGACGTTCAACGCGATCTCGCTCGTCGCGATCGGCGACCTGTTGCAGAACATCACCTACCAAAACACCGACACAGTCTCGCCGACGACGGGGACGCGCACGGTGGAATTCACGATCAACGACGGTCTGGGAATTCTGAGCAGTCCGATTTCGGCCGCAGTCAATGTCGTCAGTTCGCTGAGTGCCGGGGTTTCCGGAGGCACGTTGCTGCTCAACAGCGTCCCCACTGGCGCGACGCTGACGCTCTCTCGCAACGGAGCCAACGTGCGGCTGACTGATCCGACCAACGTCTTGAATGCTGGCCTCGGCGTGCTGTCGATCGACAGTCACACCATTGAAATTCCGTTGGCCAGCCTGACGAACGGCATCGTGATCAACGGCGGCAGCGGCGCGGACAGCGTCAATGTTGATTTCTCCGGCGGCACACCGATTCCGATCAGCGGCTTGACACTCAGCGGTGGAGCCGGCATCGGTGATGCTCTCAATCTCGACAACGTGCCAGCGGTCGGCTCCGGTGGATTCAGCAGCGCGGTTTATTCCTATTCGACTTCGGACACCGGAAGCGTGACTCTCGACGCAGACGGCAACCCGGCCACAACCGGTGATCAAGTGGCCGTCAGCTTTAGCGGCCTCGAATCGCTGAGCAACGACGGCGTCTCTGCGAACCTCGTCTTCAATCTGCCGGCGACTTCGGGCGCGAGCCTCGCCTTGAGTGATCAAGGCTCAGGAGTCACTCGCCTGAGCCTGACTGGTTCCGAAACGGTGGACTTCGCGTCCCCGGCGGTCGGCGGTTCGATGACGCTCAATCTCGGAGCGAACGATCAAACGCTCAACGTCACATCGCTCGCGATACCGGCGGGAGCCGCCCTGACGATTGACGGCGACAGCGCCGACACGATTAACCTGAACGCCTCCGGATTGAACATCACCGGCGCACTGTCTCTCTCAGCGGGAACGATTGCTCAAACGCAACCCGTCGCAGTCGCCGGGCTCACAACACTGGACGCCGGCCCCAGCGGCAGCATCACGCTCAACAATGCCGGCAACAATTTCGGCACGGTCGCGATCATATCCGCACTCAACGCAACGTTGCGCGACACGAACGCCCTCGACTTGGGAACGTCCTCGATCGCAGGAACCTTGAACGTCACGTCGAACGGCGCGATCACGGACAGCGGAGCGTTGTCGGTCAGCGGTTCGACCAGTTTGACTGCTGGAGCCACCAACGACATCACGTTGAACTCTGCGAACGACTTCAGCGGCCCAGTTGCAATCGTGTCCGGCAACAACGTGACGCTGAACGATACCAACGCACTCGACTTGGGAGCGTCGTCGATCAGCGGCAACTTGGGGCTCACGTCGAACGGTGCGATCAGCGACAACGGCAATCTGTTGGTTGCCGGGACCGCGACGCTATCGGCCGGAATGGGCAACAGCATCACGCTCAACAGTGCCGGTAACGATTTTCTGACGGTCGCAATTGGGTCAGCGCTGAACGCGACGCTGGTGGATGTGAACTCGATCGACGTGGGAACGTCCTCGGTCGCAGGAGCATTGAACGTCACATCGAACGGCGCGATCACTGACAGCGGAGCGTTGTCGGTCAGCGGCTCGACCAGCTTGGCAGCGGGAGCGACCAACGACATCACGTTGAACTCGGCCAACGATTTCGGCGGACCGGTCGCGATCGTGTCCGGCAAGAACGTGACGCTGAACGATACCAACGCGCTCGACTTGGGCGGTTCGGCGATCAGCGGTAACTTGGGAATCACGTCAAGCGGCGTGCTCACCGATAGCGGAAATCTGTCAGTGACGGGGACCGCGACGCTGACGGCCGGAACTGGCAACAGCATTACGCTCAACAGCGTCGGCAACGATTTCTCGACGGTCTCGATCACGTCCGCGTTGAACGCAACGCTGAGTGACACGAACGCGATCGACTTGGGAGCGTCCTCGGTCGCAGGAACATTGAACGTCACGTCGAACGGCGCGATCACCGACAGCGGAGCGTTGTCGGTCAGCGGCTCGACCAGCTTGGCGGCGGGAGCGGCCAACGACATCACGTTGAACTCAGCCAACGACTTCGGCGGCCCGGTCGCGATCGTGTCCGGCAAGAACGTGACGCTGAACGACACCAACACGCTCGACTTGGGCGGTTCGACAATCAGCGGCAACTTGACGCTCACCTCAAATGGAGCGATCACCGATAGCGGGAATCTCTCGGTCACGGGGACCGCGACTCTGGCACCTGGAGCGGGCAACAGCATCACGCTCAACAGCGCAGGCAACGATTTCACGACCGTCGCAATCACGTCCGCGCTCAACGCAACACTGAGTGATTCCAACGGCATCGACTTGGGAGCGTCCTTGGTCTCAGGAACATTGAACGTCACATCGAACGGCGCGATCACGGACAGCGGAGCGTTGTCGGTCAGCGGCTCAACGAGCCTGACCGCAGGAGCGACCAACGACATCACGTTGAACTCTGCGAACGACTTCAGCGGCCCGGTCGCAATTGTGTCCGGCAAGAACGTGACGCTGAACGATACCAATGTGCTCGACTTGGGCGGTTCGACGATCAGCGGAAACTTGACGCTCACCTCGAATGGAGCAATCACCGACAGCGGCAATCTCTCGGTCATGGGGAACGCGACGCTAATGGCAGGCGCGGGCAACAGCATCACGCTCAATAGTGCCGGTAACGATTTTGTGACGGTTGCGATTGGTTCAGCGCTGAACGCGACGCTGGTGGATGTGAACTCGATCGACTTGGGAGCGTCTTCGGTTGCAGCAACATTAAACGTCACGTCGAACGGTGCGATTACCGACAGCGGAGCGTTGTCGGTCAATGGCTCAACCACCTTAGCGGCGGGAGCGATCAATGACATCACGTTGAACTCGGCCAACGATTTCGGCGGCCCGGTCGCAATTGTGTCCGGCAAGAACGTGACGCTGAACGATACCAATGTGCTCGACCTGGGAGCGTCGTCGATCAGCGGAAACTTGACGCTCACCTCGAATGGAGCAATCACCGACAGCGGGAATCTCTCGGTCACGGGGACCGCGACTCTGGCGGCTGGAGCGGGCAACAGCATTACGCTCAACAGTTCCAGTAACGATTTTGTGACAGTCGCGATTGGGTCAGCGCTGAACGCGACGCTGGTGGATGTGAACGCACTCGACTTGGGAACGTCCTCGATCGCAGGAACATTGAACGTCACGTCGAACGGAGCGATCACCGATAGCGGCAACCTGTCAGTGACGGGGACCGCGACTCTGGCGGCTGGAGCGGGCAACAGCATCACGCTCAACAGCGTCGGCAACGATTTTGCGACTGTCTCGATCACGTCCGCGCTCAACGCAACGCTGAGTGATTCCAACGGAATCGACTTGGGAACGTCCTCGGTCGCAGGAACATTGAACGTCACATCGAACGGCGCGATCAGCGACAGCGGCAATCTGTCAGTTGCTGGGACCGTGACGCTGTCAGCCGGGGCCGGCAACAGCATCACGCTGAACAATGCCGGTAACGATTTTGTGACGGTTGCGATCACGTCTGCGTTGGACGCAACGCTGAGTGACGCGAACGCGCTCGACTTGGGAGCGTCC
>JANNDA010001203.1:0-1700 GCA_031387195.1 Planctomyces sp.
ACGAGTTCTATCGCTTGATGGATATCCCGGTCGTGACCACCAGCGTCATCGGCAACCGCAACCGCAATGAACTCACCGAGGCAATTCTGGAGCACCTGCCTCCCGCTTATGACAGCGAGTCAGGGGAAGGCGCTTTGATGGCTGCCGATCCCGAATTGAAGTTTGCGATCGTCGGACGCCGCAACGTCGGCAAGAGCACGTTCATCAATGCGCTCGCTGAAGAAGAGCGTTGCATCGTCAGCGAGATTCCCGGAACGACTCGCGACAGCATCGACGTCCGCTTTGAGATTGACGGCAAACGGCTGCTGGCCATCGACACGCCGGGAGTTCGAAAACGTAAAAGTCTGGCGAATGACATCGAGTTTTACGGACTGGTCCGCGCTCAAAAAAGTATTCGTCGAGCCGATGTCGTCTTCATGTTCTTCGACGCGACTCAAACGGTCTCTCGCGTTGATAAACGGCTCGTCGATGAAATCACTTCGCAATTCAAGCCGGTGATCTTCGTCATCAACAAATGGGATTTGGCCATTGAAAAAGAGATGACAATGGAAAAGTGGGGCGAGTACATCACCTACGAATTCGGCACGCTGCGATTTGCCCCGATCGCCTTCCTGACCGCAAAGGCCGGTCGCAACGTGAAAAAGCTGGTCAATCTGGCGCAGTCCGTTTTCAAGCAGACGCGAACGCGCGTTTCCACCGGCGAGGTCAATCGCATCGTGCGGGCGGCGGTCGTCGAGAACCGGCCTCCCGTCCGTAAGAACCAAGTCCCCAAGATTTTCTTCTCCACCCAAGTCGCCACCGAGCCGCCGACCATTGTCTGCAAGTGCAACAATCCGGCTCTGTTCGACAACGCATGGCAGCGGTATCTGCTTGGTGTCTTGCGTGCCAAGCTTCCGTTCCAAGAAGTGCCGATCAAGCTCTACTTCCGACAACGAGAGCAAGCCAACGAACGTGGCGGAGGCAGCCAGAATGAGGGCCGCGATTATCATGCAACCGCATTCTCGGATGCGGAAGACGAGGAATTCTTCGACGACGGCGATTTCGACGAATAACGTTGATCACGGTCGCGACCTTTTTACGTAGCCATCACGCTCCGCGTGATGAGCCCGTGGCTTCACAGGACGTTGATCAGCGTCCGGCTCGTCACGCGGCGCGTGACGGCTACGTACCAGCTGCTTCGCCACGTTAGTCAGTTGTCGGGAACGCATTCACCCAGAATCCCTGTAACCGACGTGACACTTGGTCGCCGGGTAGGAACTCGGTCGCGACATCTCCTTTGAGCCGACTCCCCGGAAGGACGACGATCACCTCCAGCACGTTCTCGTCACCGCAACGCCGTCGCAACCAATCGACGACGCCGAGTTGAAATCGCAACTGCGGATAAATCGGGACCTGCAATGAGTCGATCGACCAACGATCCAGCGGCAACTCCCCGGCGACAACCAGCCGTTGAGTCGGTTCGGGCAATTGCCGAATTCCCACGGCAGTGAGCACGACGCTGACTCGCTCTGTCCGAGTGGAGTACACGCTCCACGCCAGCCAATGATCGCACAGCCCGAATGATTCTGTGATGGGCCACAACACCACGAACAGAATAATCGCGGTGCGAGCGGATTGAGTCTTGAAGAAGTAACCCGAAGCGTGAGCGAGGGCGAGCGCTTCACCGGACGTCGGATTCGGAGCGTCTTGAAGCGCCCGCC
>JANNDA010001220.1:0-1718 GCA_031387195.1 Planctomyces sp.
GGCGGGCGCTCCAGAAAACTCTGAATTCATCTTTTTTCGGAGCGTCCGCCCTCGCTTACGCTTCGGGTTAGTTTTGGTCCTTTCTGTCCTTGCCGTCTTTTGATTTGCCAACCGACAAAACGACCGCGAGCGATTACCCCGGAGACAACCACTTGGACGACCAACGGCAGCGCATCGTCGAAGACTTGTCGGGAGTGTTCGCGGGCGAGATTGCCTGCGATGCGCTGACGCTCGCGATGTTTGCCACCGACGCCAGTTGGTATCAGATTGAGCCGCTGGGTGTGGCGTTTCCGAAGCACCGCGAGGACGTTGTCGCACTCGCGAAGTATGCGGCCGAGATGAAGATCCCGCTGATCCCGCGCGGTGCGGGGTCGAGCGTGACGGGAGGAGCACTCGGAGCTGGCTTGATTGTCGATTGCTCACGGCACTTACGAAATATCGAACAAATGGGCTCGGACACAGTACGCGTGCAAACCGGCGTTGTGCTGGATGATTTGAACCGCGTCCTGCGAGCACACGGCCGATATTTCCCACCCGATCCGTCGAACCCCGCGGTAACGACGATCGGCGGAATGCTGGCGACTGATGCGGCGGGATCGCGGTCGATGCGCATCGGTTCGATGCGAGATCATGTTCGATCGCTCGAAGTCGTCTTGCCCGGCGGGGCGTGTGTCGAATTCGGTAACGAACCGCTGGAAGCTGCGGTTGCGGCGAAGGAAACCGAACGCCCTGTCGGCAGTTCTCTGAATCTCGATAGTGTCAGCGACAGCGTGGCCGCACTCGCCGCGAACTTGATCGGTGCCGTCGAGCCGATCAGTCGCGAGGTCCTCGATGCACAAGCTCAGCGCGGCGTCGTGACTCGATTGGCTCGCATCCTTTCCGAAAACGAAGCGCTGATTCGGCAGCGGCAACCGGCGCTTCCCCGAAATTGTTCCGGATATCACCTGCGAAACGTGTTGTCTCGAACGCACGTGAATGTGGCGCGGCTGCTGGTCGGTTCGGAAGGAACGCTCGGAGTTTTCACGTCGGCCACGTTGCACACCTCACCGCTGCCGACGTGTCGCGGGATCGTGCTGCTGCTGTTTGCGAGTATGGACGCGGCGATCGAAGCGGTTCAATCACTGGCCGAGCAACTTCCCAGTGCGTGTGACTTGCTCGATCGTCGGTTGCTGACACTCGCCCGCGAGGCGGACAATCGTTTCGAATCGCTGATCTCACAGAACGCGGAGGCCGCGTTGATTGTCGAGCAAATGGGCTTCAGCGAAACGCAGGCTCGCGACCGGACACGCTTTGCGATCGAGACCGCGAAGAAGTTCGGCGGCATCGCGGCATCGGAGAAATACGATTATGACGGCGCGGAGTTTTTGTGGTCATTGCCGCGAAAGGTCGTACCGCATCTGCATCGAGTGAAAGGGACAGCTCGACCGCAGCCGTTCGTCGAGGCGATCGCGATCCCGCCGGAATCGTTGCGCGAGTTTTTGATCCGCGCTCAAAAAGTGTTTCAGAAGCACGAAGTGATTTCGTCGTTGTACTCGCACGCGGCGGCGGGGCAGTTGCATTTCCGACCGTTCATTCCGATGCCGACGCCGGCCGACGCCGCGCGCATCGAAGCGCTGGCTCGCGACCTGTATCAAGTGGTCTTTGAATTCGGCGGCACGATCACCGGCGAACATGGCGACGGGCTTTCGCGGACAAGCTTTCTGCGGTCGCAGTACGGC
>JANNDA010001223.1:0-2614 GCA_031387195.1 Planctomyces sp.
CCAAAGTGCCCAGCCGCTCTTGAACCGTTTGCCGAGCGGCTCGAATCTCGGTCGTCCAGTCAAACTCGATGTAGATCACATTCAAGCCCGCAGTGGTTTGGCTCCGCACCGCTTGCACGCCGCTGGCTCCCAGCAGTGCGACCTCAATCGGTTGAGTGATCATCGTCTCGACTTCTTCAGTCGCGAGTCCGGGGCACTCGGTGATGATGATGACTCGCGGCCGGTCCAGGTCCGGGAACACGTCGATCGGCAGCGTCGTCGCCAGATACGAGCCATAGACCAACAAGGCCAGACTCATCACGACGACAAGCATCCGGTAGCGAAGCGCGAATCGAATAACGGCGTTAAGCATTTTGGATTTTCGATTTTTGATTTTGGATTGAAGACTGAGCCGTTTTGTGTGCGGCGGTCATGATCGCAGTTAGTTCACCGGCTTCTTGGAGGAGCGGTTCAACGAGTTTCCGAGCGAGCAGTTCCCCTTCGACGATCAACTCCAGCCAATACCCGCTTTCGTCGGCTTCCTCGACCACGATGCCGAGTTTGGCCACGAACTCGGCCTTCGATCGTCCACGACAGGCGGCTCGATAGTTCGCACCAATCGACGTGCCGCTACGAATCAACTGATTGCCAATCGGTCGTCCGACAGAGTTCTCCGGCAACGCGCCAACTAACTTCATCACTCGCAACGCGAATTGCTTCGTCCGCTGCTTCAACTCCAACTCGTTCATTGCTTGTCCTCCAAATCGAAAATCGAAAATCCAAAATCGAAAATCATTTTCCCGGGGCGTGAACCGTGCCGTCGGCGTGGACGTGCAGGTCCGCTCGCATACCGCTGGCGGCTTGGGCCTTGAGCACTCGATTGAGCGACGCTGCCGCGTTCTGCGCGAGATACAAACCAGACGTGATGCTGCCGTCGTTGGCCAGCACGACGTTCAAGCGGTCCTCGTACAGGACATGCACGGAGATGCGATTGAAGAGATCGCCGTTCTGACGGAAGACGTAGGCTTCCGGCCCCTCACGCACGATGGCGGCGGAAGGCAGCACGAGCACGTCTTTGAGTTCTTCAACTGGAACGTGCAGTCGCACTCGTTGTCCGGGTCGGAACCGCCAGACCACGAATGTCTGGCCATCCTTCTCATAGCCTCGCGACTGATTTGTCAGCGGGATGAAGAAATCAAACGTGCGGTTGGCGGGGTCGATGGCATTGGCAAGATGCCGAATCTGGAACGACTGCTCTAGCGCCGGCCAATGCTGTTGGTCGTCCTCGGCAAATTCGACTTGGACCGGCCAGCCGTTTTGAGCCGCCTGTTCCAAGTACGGGGCTTCCTGCTTGAAGGCGTGGCCTTCGATGTAGAGCGAATGATGGTTGGACAGCACGGACAGCAATTGTCCGGCTTGCACCTGCTGACCGAGATCGACCTTGAGGTCTTGCACCTCGTAGGTCAGTCCTTCGACGCGGTTGTCGATCAGTTGAGTGGCAGGGGGATTTTCGATTTTCGATTTTTGATTTTCGATTGAGGAGCTTCGCGACGGCGATGGTCCGGTCGTCCCAGGCTGTCCGACAGGGGGCGAGACGACCTCGATGGTCGAGACAAAGTTTCCTTCGGTGACCTCGTCGATCTGCTCCGCTTTAAGCCCGCGCGTCAGCAAGTCTTGGCGGTACGCCTGAATGGCCGCCGACTGCCGACGGAGTTGATTGTCGAGTTCGATGAGCTTTGACTCGGCGACAGCGCCGCTCTTGGCCGCTTTCGCCAACAGGACTCGCTGTTCTTTGAGCAGTTCCGTTTCGCGAGTCGCCTTGAAGAGTTCCGACTGCGTGTTTTGCAGGTACTCGCTGAAGAGCCGCAGCGTGAACAGCCGGTCGCCGGGCCTCACCGTGTCGCCGGGAAAGGCATGGACTTGAACAACGGCCCCGACCGCCGGAGCCGTCACGCCTCGATCAGAGCGGCCCGGCCGGTCGATGATCGCACCCGGAACTTGAATCGTCCGCCAATACGTTTGCGGCTTCGCCGCCTTCGCGACCAATCCCAAGTTCTTGCGAGCTTGCGGACTGAGCTTGAGCATCTTCGCTTCTTGAATGGGCGCTGGACGCTCATCGGCTTTCGCGGCGGGAGCACCCGGCGTCAGCCAGCGACTCAGTTGTTCGCGCGAAAACCATGCGCTTGTCGCCAGTCCAGCGACCAGCGCGAAGCCAATAACGCCAAAGAGCAATCGTCGAGTCTTCATGGGACACCGAGCCATTTCATTTTTGATTTTCGATTTTTGATTTTCGATTGGCGGCAAAGCGGCCGGCGACAATTTCGATTGGGCTGCAAGCAGCAGGCGACGATTCTTGATTCGGTGGCAAGGCCGTAGCCTGCGCTTCAATCGAAAATCAAAACTCGTCAATCGAAAATTAGATGACGAGGACACCGGAGCGCTCATGGCGCGCAGTGTCACACAGCAAAGCCACTGCCGACTCGTGCGGCGGGCGTACCTCGGAGCGAGCCGGCAATCGCGGCGTCAGCCCTGTTGGGGTGAAGAGATCAACCGTCAGCATGGTCGATCCATCCTGAGCAGCATCCGGCAAACTGATTTCGGAAATCAGCGGCACCCATTGTTCCGCGCTCGCGAT
>JANNDA010001247.1:0-19312 GCA_031387195.1 Planctomyces sp.
GTTGAGCTTCAAAGAGCGTTGTCCGAGTTCTCTCATCAACAAATGCACTCGGGGAGCTTAAGGCAGAGTCACGATCAGTTGGGTGGCTCATTGCTTGCAGAACTCAACGACCGCGTCTTTAAGCTGCTTGAACTAAGAGCCGTCGAACGTTGGCTTGTCGAGGACTTCGTTCAACTCCACCTTGAGTTGAACAAGGGCAAGGTCACTGCCGAAGCAATACGATCGCCGACACCCGACGAACGTCTAATCTATCTGACCGCGCTCCGCGACTGCCTGGATGGCTTTCTGACGGTTGAACGAGGACTCCTACACAAGCTGGAAGTCTTGACGGATCGCGAGTCTGCCTTGCTCTCGGTCTCGCTGGTGAGATCGAAGAGCCCCATCGAACCCGCAGTGATCAATGCCGATGATCCGGCTTCTCGCAACCTGAAGACGATTCGCGATCGTCTTCGAACGAAGCACAGTCAATGGGTCTACTTCGACCGCAGCTTGAAGGTCTACGACCCCAAGCATGGCGTGCTTTACCAATTCAAACCGCTGCAACGACTTCACTGGACGCGCCGTCAAGCGGTTCTCGATGCCGATGACATCATCGCCGAGACGCTGTCCGAAGGCGGGGTGTCATGAGCACCGACAATCCGGACGAATCTGTTCCCCTGCTTCCGCATCAAGTTTACGCCGAAGCACTCCGTGCTCATGCCGTCACTCTCATTTGGCTTGGATACCAGCGACTCAATGCGAGTTCGTTTGCAGTCGCCGAAGAAGACGACATCACCGGCGAGTTGGTCCGAGAGATGAAACTCGTGGCTCAAGATCCGTCGTCACCCGATTGGGTCGATCATTACGAGATTCACGAGCAAGACCCACAGAACGTCAAAAGCAAACGTGGCAAACGTCGTCCCAAGATGGACATCGAAATCGAGTGCCACCGCCGCGGTCTGCGACCACGACTCGGATTCGAAGCCAAACGTCTCGGACGCGGCAACAGCGTTAGCGATTATCTGGGCGACGAGGGACTCAGCGCGTTTCTCGATGGATACTATCCAACGACCCACGGTGAAGCGGGAATGTTGGGATATATCCAAGTGCAAACGCCCAGCGAGTGGTCCGTCAAACTCGCAATGAGTTTGAATGACAACCGCGAGAAGTATCGGGTTGCAAATGGAGGAGAATGGCGATCACTCAATTCCGTCTCGGCTTCGCCTTCATCTTGTACCTTCCACACTGACGCAATTGGGAATCCGCTGTTTGTCATTCATGTATTGTTGCCATTCGCATAATTGTTCCCGACGTGGCTCGGCTCCCGCGGATATGCCACGCTCTGCGGTTTAAGAAACATGCAAATGGAACGTCGCTCGGTGTCATGGCTACTTATCTGACGACAGCCTCGCGACTTCGCGCATGTCCCAGACGCGAGCCGTGCCGTCTCGGCCAGCGGAGGCGAGCCAGCGGCCGTCACGGCTGAAGGCGACGGCGTACAGCGTGCCGGTGTGAGCTTTCAACCCGGCGATCTCGGCCTTTTGTTCGGTGTGAAAGACGCGGACGATTCGATCTTCCCCAACCGAGGCTCCATACGGAGTGCTCGGTGAGAACGCGACGGCCCAGATGTCGCCGCCATGCGCTTCGCAGGTGTGTTCGAGGCTACCACTGGCCGTGTCCCACAAGCGGGCCGTCTTGTCCCAGCCGCCGGTGAGGATCTTCGAGCTATCGGGAGAGAACGCGACGCCGTAGATGCCGCCGCTGTGACCTTCCAGCGAGAGTTGTTCGCCGCCGGTCGCGGCGTTCCAAAGTTTGGCGGTCTTGTCGCCGCTGACGCTCGCGATGGTGCGGCCATCAGGCGCGAATGCGACGGCCGTGACAGTCCCCGCATGACCGGCGGTCGCAATCGTGCGCTCGCCAGTCTCGGCGTTCCAGACTTCGACCTGTCCAGTGCGGCCACCGATCAGCAAGTCATTCGTCATGTGTGAGAATGCCAGCGTACGAACCGCGTACTTCGTTTCAAAGAACCGCACTTCATTCGTGATGGCGAGATCGAAGACTCGCACCTTGCCATCGTCACCGCCGGTCGCGAGCAAATGGCCGTCATGGCTGATCGACATCCCCCACACCGGGCCTGGATGTGCTTTGATCGTCGAGCGGACTCGCTTCTCAGCCACGTTCCAGAGTTTGACGGTCCCATCGTCGATGGCCATCGCCAGCGTTTCGGCATCTGGAGTGAACGCGACCGCCCACACCGGTCCCGCATTGCCCGACAGCACGGCGGATGGAACGTAGCCGCGTTCGTGAGAACGCGGTTCCGATTCGGAAATCTCCGCATTCTCACGAATGCGGCTACGATCTGATCCTGGCGGTTGCCGCAGCAACGGAATTGCAACCGCCAGCGTCAGCGCGATGCCGGCCGCGACTCCAATCAAGCTGTAAGCGATGCGCGCGCGAGTCCGTTTCCGCTGACAGACAGACTGTCCCGATTTGCTGAGCGCCGCTTGCACCGCTTCACACGCAGCGTCTTCCGCGATGGCCGGAACTTGCAGCGGCGAGAGCGGGCCGAACCCCGTGAGAATCACCGCAAACGCCTCAGCGACGGCGGCGGCTGAAACCGGCCGATCCGCGGGCCGCTTCGCGAGCATCTGATCGATCAGGAATGCCGCAGTCTCCGGCAGATCAGGGCGGAGTTGCCGAAGTGAAGGGGGCGTTTCCTCAGTGATCTTCTTTAACACGCCCAGCACCGTTGGTGCCGCGAATGGCGGCTGGCCGGTGGCCATCTCGTACAGCACGGCTCCCAGACTGAAGAGGTCGGCGCGTTCGTCGGGATGTTCGCCGAGCGCTTGCTCCGGGGCCATGTACATCGGCGTGCCGGTGATGAAACCGGTTTGAGTCAGCTTGATGTCTTCGGCCATGCGGGCCAGACCGAAGTCGGTCAGCTTCACTCGACCGGAGGGAGCCTCCAGCAAAATATTGGCCGGCTTGATGTCGCGATGCACGAGGTTCTGAGCGTGCGCGGCCGCCAGCCCCGCTGCGGTCTGCATCCCGATCCGCAACACGTCTTTGACCGGAAGCCGACCTTCTTTCGCGAGCCGCGCGTCGAGCGACTCCCCCTGAATCAATTGCATGACGAGATACGGGACGCCGTCGCCGTCCGACTTCGCGACATGGTGCATCGCGACAACGTGATCATGGGCAATCGACGCTGCCGCGCGAGCCTCGCGGCAGAAACGTTGCCGCGCGATGTCGTTCTCTTGCAGCTTCGGGTCGAGCACTTTGATTGCCACCGAACGCCGCAAGTGCGAGTCGAAGCCTTCAAAGACAATCCCCATGCCGCCGCGCCCGATCACGCGCGCGATATCAAAGTGATCTAACCGGCCGAGATACGCCGGATCAGTCGGCGGCTGAAGGAAATCAAGATTCACCGTCGACAGATCACGCGGCATTTGTGGCACGAACGTCGTCGCCAGCTCGCGCTGAACCGCATTCACCGCCGGCCAATACGCCGATTCTTTCGCCGGTTGCCGTTGGTCGATGTGCTCGACAAGTTCGCGAACCGTCGAATCCCCGGTCGCGGTTTGTTGAATGGCCTGCTGACAGCCGCCGCACTCGTCGAGATGCGCGACGCACTCTTGTTGCCGCGCGTCCGACAAGCTCCCGGCAAGCAGCTCACGCAACTCTTCGGCCGTCGGGCAACTCCCGCAGCAGTTGGAAGGTGTTTGATTCATGGCTTGTTACCAGCCGGAACGCGCTAGCATCCGGTTCCAAAGTTGCAAATTAAATCACCACAAACCGGACGCTAGCGCGTTCCGGCTGGTCCGAGATTCCAACGCGGTGCTGACACACCGCACTCCAAATTACTCTTCCTCCGCCTGCAACCGCTCGACTTCTTCTTTCAGTCGTGCGAGCACTCGGCTTTTGGCGACATAGATGGCTCCCGGGGAAAGGCCGATGCGACTGCTCACCTCGGCGGCCGACAGACCATCGACTGCTGTTTGCCGGAAGGCTTCCCACGTCTTCTCCTCGAACTCGGCTTGAATCGTTTGCATGGCTTGTGCGGCAAGTTGCCGTTGAAACTCGCGTTCCCAATCCTGTTCGAGCGAGTTGGACCGGTCGGGATGAGCCGTCAGTAACTCGTGCTGAGCGGAGTCACCACCGGCTTGATTGTGCGATCGGCGGCTCGTCAGAAACGTGGAAAGTTTGTTCCGCGTGATGGTGAAGAGCCACGCACGGAAGCCCCCTTTTTGTTTGTCGTAATCCAGCCGCCCTAACGCGCCGGCGACCGACCTCAACACATCTTGCAGGAGGTCGGCCGCGTCAGCGTCTTGCAGCCCGCGATTTCGGACGAAGCCGTAAACCAACGGGCTGTAGAGTTCTAAGAACTCGCTCCAGGAATCATGGTCTGAACCGTCACGCAGCCGCACCAGAAGGCTGGCTCGCGTGACTGGGGATTCGCGGATCACAACGTCGCCTCCCGAATTCGGCCGGAGTCACGAACCGAACGCGGCACGAGTGTAACATTGAGATCATGCTTCCCGTGAGCAACACGCTGCTGCTGGCGACGAGCCTTCGGCAGCTCGCGTGCTTTTGGATTCGCAACTCGCTGCGTCACGACAGAAACTTCCCAACAGCCACGGCCCACGCAGAGCCGTACCAGCCCAGGTCATCACCAACAGAACGGCTGGTGGTAAGAACGATCCACCTGCCACAAAATGAAACAGGATCGCACCGCCCCAGTACGAACTGGCCAGCAGCACTCCCAGCGAGGCCGTGCGCGGAATGAACAGCAGCAGGCTCGTCACGAGCGCTCCAGCGCCGATCAGTGGAATGCGATCGGCAATGCCCGCCTTCGTCATGGCTTCAACCACTTCAGGTGGAGCAAAGCCGAAGAGCTTGCCGGCTCCTGCGAAAGCCAGCGCGGCAGACACCAAACTCACCAGCACCCAGCCGGCAACCTTTTGAGATTTTGAAACGTGTGACATGACCAAGCTCCTTGAATTGAGTTGAAGTGAAATTGTCCTGTTGAACTGCACTCGCTCGCCTCAGCCAACTTGGCTGAACCTGCCAGTCCAAACATCCGCATCCGCCGACTGAATTTCCTGCGACCTGTTCATCGCGAATTGGCCATAGGCAACGACCGGCCTGCCGACACGTTGACCTCTCAAAACGGGAAGTTCCGCGTCTTCGTCCGCCTGAACGATCACGCCGTCACCGCCGCGTTCGAGTAACGCCAACAGTCTTCCAAGGATCGTTTCGACTTTCTTGGGTGTACTCATGATTGGCTCCGCCGTGGGCAAGTTTGGATGGTGGTCGCATCTGACAAATGGGATACCAGGCCGACACGGAGGTCTTACACAGGAATTGAACTTTGCTGACCTTCTTCACGCATCTCGCAATTTCGCCGTCAATCGGCAGATGTCTGTAAGGTCGCTCCACCTGGCCAGGTGCCAATCGCCAGCGGGCTAGTCGGAGCCGGAGCAGAGATCACTTGCTCACGCCGGGAAAAGTCTTCGACTGGTCGCTGGTCTATGATCCTGCGGCGAACGATGGTCACGGCGAGATGCGCGTGACGCTCGGCGAAGAGTCCGTGACACTCGCCTTGAAGCCGGGGCAAAAAACTCAGGGCACGAGTCTGGATCGCTTCGGCTTGTTCACCTTCACGGCCGGCGGACAGATGGTGAAGATCTACCTCGACGATTGGAAATACACCGCAGGGGACACACGATGAGGCAATTTGTCACGAGCGGTCTGCTGATCCTGGTTTCGGCTTCCGGCGTTAGAGCTGACTACGACCCACTGCTCACGGCCAAGGCACAGCCCGAACAGAAGGATTTGATCGTCAAAGATGAGAAACGATCGCGCGAGATTCCGATCCGCGTCTATCTGCCGAAGGACACGGCGGCCGCGCCCGTCGTGCTTTTCAGCCACGGGCTCGGCGGCAACCGCGAAGGCTCCGCGTTCCTCGGCAAGCATTGGGCGTTGCGCGGATATGTCGCCGTCTTTCTGCAACATCCGGGAAGCGATGACAGCGTCTGGAAAGACAAGCCCGTGGCCGAGCGCATGGCCGCGCTGAAACAGGCGGCCGGTCTGAAGGATTTTCTGTTGCGCGTGCAGGATGTTCCCGTAGTTCTCAATCAGCTCGAAGTCTGGAACAAAGACGCCGCGCATCTCTTCGCGGGACGTTTGAACCTGAAACACATCGGCATGTCGGGGCACTCGTTCGGCGCGGTGACGACTCAAGCGACGAGCGGCCAGACTTTCGCGGTGGGCAAGCGAGTCACCGATCCGAGAATCAAGGCGGCGGTCGTGATGAGCCCCAGCGGTCCCGCCAATGGAGACACAAAGAAAGCGTTTGGCGATGTGAAGATTCCTTGGATGCTGCTCACCGGGACCAAGGATTCCTCACCGATCAATGGAGCCGATGCGAAGTCGCGGCTAGTCGTCTTCCCAGCGCTGCCGCCGGGCGGGAAATACGAACTGGTTCTGAACAAGGCGGAGCACTCCGCCTTCACCGAACGCGCCTTACCGGGAGAGACGGAGCAGCGGAACCCGAACCATCACCGAGCCATTCTGGCGGTGACGACAGCGTTCTGGGACGCCTACCTCCGCGATGATGCCGAGGCCAAGCAGTGGCTCGACGGCGAGGCGGTGCGGAGCGTGCTTGAGAAGGACGACCAGTGGCAGAAGAAATGACCCGCTCGCCGCGAGACAGACCAGTGTGAACGAACGCCAGGTCCGTCAACCATCGCTCCACCCGAACACAGCGACCGATGCCAATGCACAAGCCTTGATCCCGTCTGCCGATTTCGAGCGACTCAACGCCGCTTTGTCTCACACCGAAATCGAGTACAAAGAAGCCACCGCCGGGCAGTCCAAGCAAATGCGGAGCGGTGACGCGCACCGTGTTCACCACTCCGACCGAAAACCGAATCCACCCCCAGGAACCACCATGAAAAACATCCTCTGCTTCATGACATCGCTGTTTATGCTCAGCAGCATCGCGTCGGCTCACGATCCGAAACCCGAGTCCTCGAAGAGCGCGGGCCTCAAGGTGCTCGTGTATTCCAACACCGGCTACTACCGGCATCCTGAGATCCCGAAGATCAACCGTTGGCTGGTGCTGCTTGGGCACGATCACGGCTTTGAGGTCGATGTCACCGAGCATTGGAAGGACATGCGGACCGAGGAACTCAGCCGCTACGACGTGCTGGTCCTCAACAACGCCAATGAACTCGACCTCGTCTTGCCAGAGGAGCAGCGCAAAGCGGTCGAGGAGTGGTTTACCAAAGGCAAGAAAGGCATCGTCGCTCTGCACGCCACGCTGGTGCATCAGCAGAAGTGGCCGTGGTTGAATCAACTTGGCGGTTGCGACTTCAACAGCGACTCCGACTTCCTCAAGGCGAAGATCACGATTGATCCGGCGGCGAAAGATCATCCCGCCGTGAAGGGTCAGCCAACTGAGTTCTCCTATGAAGCGGACTGGACCAATCACGACCGCTCCGTCACCGGCCTGCCTGGATTCAAAGTTCTCATGCGCGTGGACGAGACGACCTACGACCCGGTGCGCGACTATTTCAAAACACGCAACGGCAAGCCGATGGGCAAGGATCACCCCATCGCCTGGACCCACGAACCTGAGTCGGGCGGACGCTTCTTCTACACCGAATTCGGCCACGACCTACGCTCGCTCAGCACACCCTTCGCACGCCAGCACATCCTCGAAGCCATCCGCTGGACGGCCAACAAGCCTGTGCCTTCCCCGAAAGTTTCCCAATGAAACGACGCCACTTCCTGTTCACGACCTTGATGGCATTGGCCGCGCTGTCGGCGGAAAGCCGAACACTCTGTGCTGCGCCGAAGCCTGTTCCGACGCACGCCGACGTTTCCTACGGCCCGAGTCCACATCAGATCATCGACATTCATCTGCCGACGAAGGGCAACGGACCGTTCCCATTTTTGATTTGGTTCGGAGGCATCTGGGAGCCAAGCAAACATGTGCCGGACCTCAATCGCTTCCTTCCGAAAAACATCGCGGTGATCGGCGTCGAGACGCGCACGCTCAACGACGGCATGCAGGAAAAAGCGAACCCGCCGGTTGCCTACGTCATGAACGATGCCTGCCGCTCGGTGCAGTTCGTGCGTCTGAATGCCGCAAAGTGGAACCTCGACCCGCAGCGGATCGCCGTGGGAGGCGGCTCACAGGGAGCACTTCCGGCGCTCTATGTCGGTTGCGTCACCGATCAAGCCGATCCCAAGTCAGACGATCCGGTCGAGCGAGTCTCCTCGAAGGTGACGTGTGTCGCCGCCTATCGCAGTCAGCCCAGCATCGACCCGAAACGGATGCAACTCTGGGTTCCCGGTGTGAAGTGGGGAGCGCCGGCGCTGGGTTGCAGCTTTGAAGAGTCGTTAAAGCGGCACGACGAATTGTTGCCGCTCATCAAAGCGTGGTCGCCGGAAAACCTGCTGCAAAAAAGCTCGGCACCGATCTACTTTGAAAACAACTGGGGACTGACGCAACCAGAGAACGTCACCGAGATGGACTACAAAGTTCACTCGCCTGCCTGGTCGCTCGGTTTCCAAAAGCTCGCTCAGCAAGCAGGCGTGGTTTGTCATGTGAAGTATCCCGATCACCCGACCGACCGCTATCAGGACATCTGGGATTTCCTCATGCAGGAATTACAGACGCGCGATCCGTGATCGCGTCCGAACGACACCCAGCATGGCAATCCGAACCAATCCAGCGTCCTGTCCCGCTTCAAACCGTAAGGATCGTCAATCGGATGTGACGCGAAACCTTTGGGAGTTCCTGGGGTTTGTTGCGGTCTGAACTTACGAAAGTGATCGGTGTTGGGTGGTTTGCTCGCTGTTTTCGGTCATGCTCGGCAAGCAAGTTGATTGAGCTGCTGACTTCTGGAGATTTTCGCGGTGCGAACGATCGTTTCGGTAATTGCCTTTAGCAGCGTGATTTTTGTCGTGGCGTTGTTCACGTTTGCTCAACGGCCGGAGGAGACGCGCGAGCGGCTGACTCCCAGCGGCTTCAAACACATCGGCGGGCGGTGGTACGTCAAAGCGGGCGAAAAGCCGACCTACTTCTATCGGGACGGCGAACGGTTTGTGGATTTGTTTTCGTACCACACGAAGGACTCCAACAAGGACGGCATCGATAACGTGCGCGTTAGCCACGACGAACGGTTCCTGATCATCGAAAGCCAAGGCTATCCGAATCATCCGACGGCCGTGTTCCCGAACAGCCGCAATCCGAATTCGATTCGAGTGCAGAGCTTCACGTTTCGCTTGCCGCTCGAACCGAAGCTGGCGGACAAGATCACTCGCTTGTCGATGGGAGCGATCGGGGCCGCGCTGAACGGCGTCGTGTTCTTCAACCCATTCGAGATGGAAGGCCAGAACGCCGTCGAAGGATATTCGGAAGTCTGGCTCGACTCGTGTTGCGGGCATCCTCAACAAACCGGCGTCTATCACTACCACAAGTATCCGAGCTGCGTGAAATCTCCGTTCGCGGACGACGGCAAACAGCACTCGCCGATCATCGGCTTCGCGTTTGATGGTTTCCCGCTCTACGGGCCTTATGAAGAAGCGGGGGCGATGGCGAAGGATCTCAAGGGCGATCGCGCTCTGGATGTCTGCAACGGGCACAAGGACGAACAACGCGGCTATCACTATCACGTCACGCCGGGCCGCTTCCCGTACATCATCGGCGGCTACGCGGGAGTCGTTGAGCCTTCCAACAATGGCGGCCTAAATCGCGCCGGTGAAGGAGCCATCAAAGACAACACACAGCCGGGGACTCGCCTGGAGCAAGTCATCGCGGCCGTTCGTCCCGGCACGGCGGCGAGAGGCAAGACGCACTCGATTCAATTTGAGCTGACTCCGGAAAACGCTCGCCGCGTGCTACCCTCCGACAAACCAAGCTGAGTGCAGATCGGTCCGTTCGACGCGACGAAGATCTCGCGCGAAGGGAATCTCGTCATCGCCGAGATCGCAATTCCCGAAGACGCGCCGGTCGGAATCCTCTTCGACTGTCATCTCGAATTCGGGAGCGGTGCGAATCCGGTTGTCATCAAGAAGAACGATGTCTTTCGCGTGGTGGAGTGATGTGTCGGCCCCAGATCAGCCGGAACACGCTAGCGTCCGGTTCTCGACGAAAAACTGTTAGATGTCACCGGACGCGAGCGCATTCCGGCTGATGAATGCCTCTTGGAACCCTTTGGAGAAACTGTCATGAAACGATGGATGTGGATGCTTGGCCTGATGACTGCCGCTGGTGTGGCGACGGCGATTGCTCAACAACCTGGTGGTCCTGGCGCTGGTGGTCCCGGCGGCGGGAGACCACCCAACCCAATCATCGAAGCGCTCGATGCCGATCACGATGGAGTGATCTCGGCCGATGAACTGAAGAACGCGACCGAGGCGTTGTCGAAGCTCGACAAGAACAAAGACGGCAAGCTGAGCGACGACGAATTCCGACCTCAAGGGGGACGTCCGGGCCAAGGCGGTCCGGGCGGCGACCGACCCGATGGCGATGGTCCGCGCGATCGTCCCGGTGACGGTCCTGGTGAACGTGACCGCGGAGCAGGCGGACCTCCTCCTGGCGAGGGTCGTGGCGGAGAAGCGCAAGGCCGTCGTCCCGAAGGTGAAGGACAAGGTGGCCCAGGCGCTCCTGGTGGTCGAGGCCCCGGCGGAGCCGGTGGCCCCGGACGCGGTCAAGGCGGTCCGGGAGGCGGACCGCCGCCAATGAATCCCGATCGCATGTTGTCTCACGCGATGGAATTTGACGCGAATAAAGACGGCAAGCTCAGTCGCGACGAGCTGAAGAAATTCATTGCCGACTTCATCAAACAACACCCCGGACCAGGAGGCGGTGAAGGCCGTCCCGGTGCTGGTGGCCCTGGCGGTGGAGGCGGTCCACGAGGCGGCGCAGGCGGTCCTCCGAATAGTCCCGGCGGCGGCAGTCGCCCCAACGAAAGTGGCGAGCGTCCCGAACGTCCGAAACGCCCGGAGTAATGCGTGCTGCATGACGCGACGGTTGGGGAAACGACATCAAAGGACCAGCACGACGCGTGAGCGAGTGGTTTTCCGGAAGCGACCACTCACTCGCGCGTCGTGCTTGTTTTCGCGGCGAGGCCACGGAGAATCTTTTGTGAATGTCCTTTGAGTTCCCTCGAAATGGCCTCATCTATGAAACGACACATTCCTGTCTTCGGCATCGCTCTTTCGTTTCTGTTCAGCGCGGTTCCAGGATCGTTGTTGGCCTTTGAATCGTCGATCGCACTTGAGTCGGTTGTTGTTCTGGATGTGCTGTCGAAAGCGGGCGCGGAATCGGACATCCGCTATCGGGGGCAAGCGGCCAAGCAGGGGATGATCGACCTCACCGCGACCAATGGTTTTTTCGACCGATGCTTCGAGGCTTTGGACTCACAACCGGTCATTCCGGGAGATGAGGAATTCATCAATGTGAGTTATGGATCTCTCGGAAGATTGTCGGACGAAGTTCGAGGGACGGCGCGGTGGCATCTGTGGTGTGCCGCTGCGGGGGAAATCAAAGCGACGTTCTTCATGCAGGTTCCCGCTGGCGAAGCCAATCATCCGTGGGTCATCAACGTGGGTGATGAAACGCAAACGCTCAATGTCCATCCCAGCGATGGTTCAGCGCCGCAACAACGGACACTCACCTTCACCGTCAAACAGCCGGGCAAGATCACCTTCGCGATTGATTGCACAAAAAATACTCCGCCCGCTGAAACTCGAATTCGGTTCATCCGGTTGGAAGGTTCCGCAGTCAACAACGCGAGCATGCTCCGAACTCGTTGGCGTCCGGCGGCTGTGCATGGGCACTATTTCGCTCCGGCAAAGCGCCCGGCTCCGAAGATGTGGGTGTTTGAAACACGCCCGGTCGCCAAGACATCGAGCTACTCGCCGCTCACCACGCCGTTCGGCTACTTCGGCACGTCGTTCAAAGACGATGGTCGGATTCCTCCTGGCAACGGCTTCAACTTCTCAATGTGGATTGCCGGACGCAATGCGACCGAAGCTCCGCCGATTGAGAAGATGACGCGCTTGATCGGCACCGACCTTCCCGATGCCCGCTACGGCACGTTTGGTTCGGAAGGAACGGGAGTTCGTTTCGCGGGCGTGGCCTACAAAGACGGAGCGGATCGCACGATCCAAGCGCTCCGCATCGACTTCGCCGAGGATGGTCTGCGGATCTACTACGGCTATTTTTATGATGAGCCGGAGAAACGCTGGAAACTCTGGGCGTCCGCTCAAGCGCCCGGACTCAAGAAGACTGCCAAGAGCGGCCCCGACTTCGGAACGCTGCGAGGCACAGGTTCCTTTTGCGAGATTCCCGGTCCTCCCAACCGCGAACGGAGCGGCGATGTGGTCCGCGAGATCAAACGCCGAGGCTGGTTCTACGGCAGGGATCAAACCTGGTATCGCGCGCAGTTGAGCGATGACTCCGACAGCGGCAATCGCAAGAAGGCCAAGCCAAGCAGCTCGGATCGTTTGGACGGCAAACGAGTCTATTACATGGAGGACTATGCCACCGACGGCTGGATGTCGATGGCGACCGGAGGAATGGAAAACTACATCGCCACGGCTCACGATCGTCAGCCGCCGCAACTCGACGGCGCACCCGCTCCGCTGCCCGAATACCTCAGTCCCGAAAAGACCGCTCAACTTTTCGAGCGACCCGTCGAATTCGGAAAATCCAATACGTCGCAGATCTCTGCGAATCGAGCCACCATCGACTATGAGATCACCAAGACCTGGCCAAACTCAAAGGCCGTTCTTTATTACGGACCCGTGGATTGTTTGACCTACCCGCCTCAAAAAGTCGGCCAGGGGTCCGCCGTTCAAATCGACATGTCTCGCCCCGAACGCACTTGGCAATCCGCAACGTACGAGCAAAACGTCCAGACCGGAACGACTCGGTTCAAGCTCAGCGGACTCCAGGCAAGCACAACCTATTACTACCGACTCTTCGTCGCTCATGACCAAGGCAAAAGCTGGGACTATGAATCCGGAAGCTTCCAAACGAAGTGAGCAACGGATGCAGAAAGTCGTTCAATGAAGTATCTCCATCGAAATGCCATCACGCTGGCTCTTGCGGCGGTCCTTCGAACCGGTCGTCGTCACGAATTACCTCGGCATGCAAGTCATGCACTGAAAAGATCACCAGACGCATTGTCACTCTGGCTGGCCGCCGTCGCGGTCTTGCTGGGCTTGAGCACCGTGGCTCAAGCGGATGTCAGGCTGCCAAACGTCATCGGCAGCAACATGGTGCTGCAACGCGATCGGGAGTTGACGCTCAGGGGGTGGGCCGATCCCGGTGAAGAGGTCACTGTGAAGCTGGGCATCTCTGCCGCGAAGGCCGCCGCCAATGGAAAGGGGGAGTGGAAAGTGAAGCTGCCCGCTCAAGTGGCCGGCGGACCTCACACCGTCACGGTCAGCGGCAGGAACACCATCGAACTGACGAACGTGCTCGTGGGCGAGGTCTGGCTGGGATCGGGCCAGTCCAACATGGAGATGTCGGTCTTTCGGACGTCCTCTCGCGTCAAGGACGACGTCGCATCAGCGAGATACCCAAAGATCCGTCTTTTCAATGTGGCACCGAAAAAGAAGGCTCACATTCTGCCGCAAGACAATGTTGATCCGTCCGTCGTGTGGACCGAGTGCTCGCCAGAGACAGTCAACAATTTCTCGGCGGTGGCCTACTACTTTGGAAAATACATCCACAAAGAATTGGACGTGCCCGTCGGGCTGATCAACTCGTCATGGGGCGGCACCCGCATCGAAGCGTGGACTCCACCAGCGGGCTTCGCGCTGATGGACGATCCGGCCATCAAGGCCATCGGCGATCAGCAGTCCAGACAAGTCTCTCAGTTCGTCACCTCGGTGGAAAAGGCGCAGGACGCGAATGAGCAACCTCCGTCGTCGCCAGCCAACCACGCGACTCCATTCGCGCTCTACAACGGCAACATTCATCCGTTGGCCCCGTTCCCGATTCGCGGGGTGCTGTGGTATCAGGGGGAGTCGAACCAAGGAGACGGCATGGCTTATGCGAAGAAGATGGAGGCCCTCATCAAGACCTGGCGATCCGCATGGGGGCAGGGGGACTTCCCGTTTCTCTATGTGCAACTCGCTCCCTATCGAAGCAAGGTCTATGGGCGCGGTAACAAGGAGTTAGTGGATGCTCTGCCGGAGATCTGGGAGGCTCAGGCCGCGGTGCTCCGTACCGTGCCAAACACCGGCATGTGTGTGACGACCGACATCGGGAACCTCGGCGACGTCCATCCTGCCAATAAGGACGAAGTGGGCCGGAGGCTCTCCCTGTGGGCGCTGGCCAAGACTTATGGTCGTGAGAATCTGGTCTGCTCGGGGCCGCTTTACAAACGCATGAAGATCGAAGGCTCCAAGATCCGGCTGGAGTTTGAACATGCCGCCGAAGGGCTGGCGAGCCGTGACGGCCAGCCGCTCCGTTGGTTTCAGATTGCCGACGACGCGGGTGACTTCGCCGAAGCCACGGCGGTGATCGAAGGCCAAACGGTGGTCGTGTCGAGCAACAAGGTGACAAAGCCGACCTCAGTTCGCTTCGGCTGGAATCAAATCGCCGAACCGAACCTCATCAACAAGGCTCTCCTCCCTGCTTCGCCATTCCGCACGGGCAGGTAATGAAACCATCCAGAAGCTGGTTCCAACCGCGATCAAATGCGAATCGGGATTGGCTGCTCGATGCAAAAGCGAATGTACGCTGATCGCGGATCGCTCTGGTTTTCAACGGCCGAACGTCAGTTGAGTTTGGCTCACCAGGGTGATAGCGTCGATATTGAGAGCAAGAATAAACGAGAGGTCTACCGTGCTCACTTACTGGGGCCGCCAGCATCGGTGCTGCGACAACATCAGCCCATGTGGTCAAAAAACTCGGCCGTGACCGAAAGGTCAGTCGCGATTTGCTTTGGAGGTACTGACACGGTGAGAATCTCGGCTGCGGCCTACCTCAAATCGTCAGAATTGGGGGGAACGATTGGGAGGGAGTCGGGGGATGTTTGGCTAACCGAGGTCGCCTTTCGGAGAGTACGTTGCGATGGACTACGTCCTGCATCCGTGGCAGTTCTTGTTGATCGGATTGGCCGGGTGGATCAACCGCAGTCAGCAGGAAGCGATCGAATACCTGAGGACGGAGAATCAGATTCTGAGGGAGGTCGTCGGCAAGAAACGGATTTTGCTTAACGACGATCAGCGACGGCGATTGGCGGTCAAAGGGAAGGTGCTGGGACTTCGCCGGCTGCGCGAACTGGCGGGGATCGTCACCCCCGAGACCATCCTGCGATGGCATCGACGGCTCATGGCTCGCAAATGGGATTACTCGGATCAGCGGAAGCCATCGCCGGGGCGGCCGGTGGTTGAGCAACTGATCGTGGACCTGGTGCTGAAGTTTGCTCGCGAGAATCCGACCTGGGGCTACGACCGGATTCAAGGAGCGTTGGCCAACATCGGACATGAGATCAGCGATCAGACGGTCGGCAACATTCTAAAAGACAACGGCATTGAGCCAGATCCGGATCGGAAACGGGCGACGTCGTGGGGGACGTTTCTCAAGGCTCATTGGGAAACGCTCGCCGCCATCGACTTCACAACGACCGAGGTTTGGACGCAGCACGGACTCGTGACGCTCTTCGTGCTCGTCGTGCTCGTCGTCATGCAATTGAAAACGCGCCGCGTCGAGATCGCCGGAGTTACCGCCAACCCGGACAGCGCATGGAATCGGCAAATCGCACGCAACCTCACCGATCCGCAGGATGGATTCCTGAGAAACTCAACTCACATTCTCGTGGATCGAGACACCAAGTTCTCACCGCTGCAGGAGTTCCTCGAAACCTGCACCGAGATTGAAACAATTCTATTGCCGCCCAAAAGTCCAAACTGCAACGCTCACCTGGAAAGATTCATGTTGAGCCTGAAATCCGAATGTATCGACCGCATGATCTTCTTCAGCGAAGCCTCGCTTCGAAAAGCGCTCGCCGAATTTACGGCTCACTATCACACAGAACGAAACCATCAGGGCCTCGACAACAAACTCATCGACTCTGGCGGTGAGGTCGGCAGGACCACCGGCACCATTGAGTGCCGTGAGCGACTGGGCGGCTTGCTGCGCTACTACCACCGCCGAGCCGCGTGAACTTCGTTCGACTCAATCCAACGCTTGTCGATTCGATCTCGCCATACCGTTCGCCGTGTGTCTTCACTTCAACAAATCACCGACTATTCCGCCGATCCGCCGCAGTTCTCCCCCCAAATCCCAACGCGAGCGGCCGAGTTTTCCGTTGCCCAACTCCGCTGCAGATCAAACTACCAAAGACTTTCCAACGCGGCTGAGTTTTTTGACCACACGCCGAACAGCCAAGCGGGTAGATTCCAACTCGGCTTTGCCAATGTTTGATACCAGCCGGCAACGGACGTCGATGTCACCGCTGCGCCCAAGCCCGCCGACGCAAAGCAGACCGCGATGAAACCGATCAGCCATGCCACCTGTCGCAACACGGTCGGTTGCCACGTTGTCGCTGGTTCGGCAGATCGGCGAGCGGTCGTCGCGATGCCGTTCAACATGCAAAGCATGACGGGCAGCTTTTGGACAAGCGCCCGAATCAGCTCGAACGACAGACTGCCGGAACCAATCACGATCGACGCACGGAACTCGATGACTTGCGCTCCCGATTCGCGCAGGATGTGCCCGACCTCCTGCCGAATGCGCAGGTGCTTCGAGAGTTGCTGCTGCTCCTCACCCAAGCCGTCGAGCGTTCGTGGCTGCTCGCTGCACTGACGACGATCTGGGACTAGCGGCTGTCGCTGTATTTGCTGTGGCGAAATTGGGGGCATGGCGAAGACTGACGTTATCGAGCGCTGGGGGAATATCACGGCCCGCGTTTTGGTGGACCAGCTTACTGACCGTCTTGCTGTTGCAGCGACTCATCCTGTGGCTTGTGTCGCTGCCGATTCAAGCGGCGATGGTCGCGACCACAGCGATGCCACTCGGCCGGCTGGACCTGCGGGATATCGCACCGGACACTTCGGCGCAATTGTTGTTGATTGCTGTGTCCAGCGAGCCGTTATTTCCACCGGAGGAGGCGCGGTTCCCAGCTTTGGTCAAGGTGGACCTGCGACACAACGTAACCGCCGGCTCCAGCCAGTTGGGCTTGAGCGATCTGGGCCATGACTTCGCGAGGCGTCACGTCCCAGCCTTGCAGCACCGCGATCAACCGTTGCGGCGGAACCGGCGTGCCGAGATGCCGAGCGGGTTGCGTTTGCATCAACTCGATCGCCTCGCGAATCCAACCGGCGCGATCGGGGTAGATCGGCAAGTCCCGTTCAAATTCTCGGAACGGCAACAGCAGCGCGAGCGGTTCGGATCGTGCGGCCAGCGGCGTCAGTTGCTTCACAAATTCCTTCCAGCAGAGTCCCTCGTAACAGGCGACTCCAGCGCACAGCGTTTGCTTGTCATGAGCTTCACATTCGGTCACCCAAACGGGGATGACTCGCGTCACGCGCGCGGCCTGCGACACCGCGTCGACAAACCGCGCCGCCGCATCCGGGCCGAGCTTCGTAGTCGAACGTTTCGGGCCGTAGTCGGTCGTCCAACGGCAGAGCGGATGCCCGCAGCCGCAAGCCGACGGAGCACCTTGCAAGTCGTTGAGAAACAGACTGGCCGGAGTCGGCAAGCCATCGAGCAACTTCGTCACGCGAGCGAGCTGCGCGGCGAATCCCTCGCGCGACATGATCGGCACCCACGGGTACGTTTTCACGACCTCGTCATCGCGCGGCTCCGACGATTTCGGAAAGAACCGCCGCCATTCGGGATGCCCCTGCAAGCTGGCCATCAACTCCGGCCGCTCGTCCGCGAGCGCCGGGCAGCGCGCAACCTCGATCCAGAAATGGCACGGCAGTTCGTGACGCTTTGCGATGTCGCACGCGCGACGGATTGCGCGCCGTGATGGCTCGCTGCCGTCGGCGATCCGCAGTACGACGGCATTGAAGTTCGACGGTCGCAGCGTCGCGGCACGCACCTCGTCGAACTGGTCAGCGTCGATCAGCATCGCTCGAAGCGAGTCACTCGGTTCGGCCGCGCCGAGCCGCGCGACGCACAGTCCGCAGAGGAGAATCATCGCCATCAAACGCATGACATTCCCGATCTGTTGTCGAAGCGAACGGAGAGCGCGAATCACTTCCGAACGTCGGTCTTTGGAAACTCGGCCGACCAGGCGTACCAGCGGCATTGCACGCCGTCGATCCAAGTCAGCTCGCGGCCTTTGAGCGGACCATCCACGCAGCGGCCGGCCAGAGTCCAGCGGCTGCCGGTTTCTTTGTCTTTGAACGGAGCTGTCTCCGGTGAGATTTTGTCGGCGAAGAGCGTCAGCACGCGGTCATCGAGCTTTCGATGAAACGCCACCGACGATTTCGTCGGCCCGTACCAGAAGACCGCGATCGGCTCGGCACCGACTTCGTCCATGAAGCACGCGCGCTCCGCCGACTCGTCCAGCGGAAACGCCTTCGCCGACGAACCGACCTCGACGCCATGCACGCTCGCGAGCGGCTTGAGCCGATCATCGACCTGGCCCATCGACTGCTTCGCCTCGTCGCTGATTTCGGTCGGCAGCTCTTTGACTTCGTACTTCTTGCCATCGAACAAATCGTAGGCGGTCGATTCCGGATGCAGCATCAGCCAGTGCGACCAATCGGTCATCACGTTGGGCACGCGCGTCAGCCGAGCACCCGTTTGCGGTCCCGCGATCGCTCGCCCCGACAGCGCGGACCACAAGGTTCCGTCACGCCCCTTGACGATCATCACGCCCTGACGCCAGCCGTGAAACTCGTAACCGTAGTCCTTCTTGTACGCGGTGACGTACCCGCCGTCCGGGTCGTAAAAGAACAGCCCGTAAGTGTCGTTGATGACGCGCGTGGCCGACAGAAAATGCCGAACCGAAATCGCTCCGCCATTGTGAGCACCCCGAATCCACGCCACGACCCGGTCGTCCGCTTGCACGAACTTCTTGCGATGCTGCGTCGAGCAGTACGAGCATTGCGGCTCCGTGAGCGACTTGAACAGACTGGGCTTCAACAGCATTCGCGGCTTCTCAAGATCATCCGCGCCGCACGCATGCCACGCCAATACGCTCCCGGCCACAACCAGACACGACGCCCACCAGACACGCATCACTGGTTTCATGACATTCCCTTCAACATTCTTCAGGACATCGACAGTAACAGAACGCGATCGAGAATGTATCAGCCCATCAGCCGGCACGCGCTAGCGTCC
>JANNDA010001323.1:0-7632 GCA_031387195.1 Planctomyces sp.
TGTCCGAGCCGTCCGAAAGCAGTAGAAGCCCGCCGAAACTCATATCGCGGCGAAGCCGCTCTGTAGCCTTCATCGCTCCGCGTGAAGTCAGCCGATCGCGCAAACGATGCCGGATGGCGGAACGACGTTCTTCGCAGTCTCGGCTATCCTCACGCGGAGCGATGAGGGCTACTTTGATGCAGGGAGTCCAAGGATGGACATGTTTGTGATTCGCGGCGGGAAGCCGCTTGCGGGGCGAGTGCGAGTCGATGGTGCGAAGAACTCGGCGTTGCCGATCATGGCTGCGGCGTTGCTGGCGGATGGCCAGACAGTGCTGCGCGATGTTCCCGATCTCGTTGATGTGCGGACGCTCGGTGAGCTGCTTCAGTCGTTGGGCATGAGCGTCGAACGGCGAGCGGATCGTTCGTTGGCTTTGGAAGTGATCGACGATCGGCCGGTCATCGCGGATTATGAACTCGTGCGAAAGATGCGAGCCAGCTTTTGTGTGCTCGGCCCATTGCTGGCACGGCGTGGCCGAGCCTGTGTCTCTTTGCCGGGTGGCTGCAACATCGGGGATCGGCCGATTGAGCTGCATCTCAAAGGTCTGCGAGCGCTCGGAGCCGACATCCGAGTTGAAAAGGGTTACGTGATCGCCGAGGTGACTCGGTTGCACGGCAATCGGATTTATCTGGGCGGGCCGTTCGGTAGTACCGTGACCGGCACCTGCAACGTGATGAGTGCGGCGGTGCTCGCCGAAGGGGAGACGATCATTGAGGCGGCTGCGTGTGAGCCGGAGGTGATTGATCTGGGCAACATGCTCAACGCGATGGGAGCCAAAATCGAAGGCTTGGGAACACCGTTCCTGCGCATCGAAGGGGTCGAGCGGTTGGTCGGTGTCGAGCACACCGTCATTCCCGACCGCATCGAAGCGGCGACGTTGATGGTCGCCGCCGCCATCACGCGCGGTTGCGTCGAAATTGAGAACGTCCGGCTGACTCATCTGACCGCCGTGATCGAGAAGCTGCGCGAGATTGGCGTCCGCATCGAATTGTCTGATGCCGAGCCGACACCGCTGGAACGGCTCGATCAACTCGACGCGATGCTCGGATCGCTCGAAGTCGAGAACAGGTTCCTTCCTTTTCCGCACGGCCCATCCAGGTCACGGCGCACAGGTTCCAGGGTTCTCGATCCGGTCATCCGCGTTGAAGGTCCGATCGGTGACTTCCATGCCGTCGATGCGACCGCCTTGCCGTATCCGGGACTGGCGACCGACGTGCAAGCTCAGGTGATGTCGTTGCTCTGTTTGGCGAAGGGGATCAGCGTTGTCAGCGACAAAGTCTTCCCCGACCGCTTCATGCACGCTTCCGAATTGGTCCGCCTCGGCGCGACCATTCGTCGCGAAGGTCCCAGCGCGATCATCAGCGGAGTTGGTCAACTCAGCGGAGCCTGTGTCATGGCGTCCGACTTACGCGCCTGTGCGGCATTGGTCATCGCGGGACTCGCGGCCGACGGGGACACGGTCGTGAAACGGATCTATCACCTCGATCGAGGTTACGAAGCTCTCGAACGCAAGCTCAACCATCTCGGCGCGGATATTCGTCGAGTGGAAGACAAACCCGAAAACATGCCCCGCAGCCTGTGCCTCTCCGAAGCCACCGGCGAGCTCCCCGCTTCCTTCGACGCCCCACACTTCCTGCGTCTGCCGACAAAACAAACCGATGTGGTCAACGAGTCAAACGCACCCCAAGACTGACGCTTCGGGTTGTGAGTTTTTGACGTGGGATAGGCTTCCAGCCTATCAAATTCGCGGAAAAACACGACAGGCTGGAAGCCTATCCCACAAAACATCACAACCACTTCGGGTTGGTTTACGACAGCGAAAGCGAAGTTGACCATTTCTGCAAAGCGGGACTACGTTCCCACTCCATTTCCCGCCTTTCTCCCTCACATTCTCGGCGGTCTGAACATGACCACTTACCCGCGACTCAAATTGGCGCTCGAATTGTTGCTTGGAGTTGCTGTGATCGGGTGCCTCATCTCGAAGCGGCCCCTGTTGTCGGCTGCTGACCAGACCGCTCCGGCAACGCTCACCGCTGCCAAAGCGGCGGCAATGGCGACAGCACCCGTTGAGGGAGTGTTGCTGCTGCATAACGGCAAGGTTGTTCGCGGGACGATCAAGCAGAGTTCGACCGGTTACATCGTCATCAGGCCCGAAGGTCAGATCGTGTTGCCGTTTGAGTTTGTCCGGCTTGAAGCGGATGACCTTGAGGACGCATATCACCAGCAGCGAAACGCTCTGCCCGATCATTCCGCAGCGGCACACTGTGAACTAGCACGCTGGTGCCTGACCTACGGGCTCAAGGATCAAGCCCAGAAAGAACTGCAAGAAGCCGTGCGTCGCGAACCCGGTTCGCTCACGGCCAAGAACATGCTGCAACGGCTCTCGGATCAACTGCTGGCAACGAACGAACTGCCGATCCTCAAGGAAAAGAATGGACGGTACTCGATGCTGGGCGATGTGAAGCCGCTGCATACGGTGGAAGCGTTGGGGGGATTGCCGCGCGACGTGGCCGGCGACTTTGTTTCCAAAATACAGCCGTTGTTGGTCAATCGCTGTGCAACTGCCGGCTGTCATGGACCGGGTTCCGGTCAAGACTTCGAGTTGCAGCGAGCCAAGCTCGGCAAAAGGAGTCCGAAGGCGTACTCCGAGAGAAATCTCGCGGCGGTAATCGCTCGGATTGATCGCGACCGTCCGCTCAGCAGCTCGCTGTTGACCAAACTTCGCCGTGAACCGAAGGCCGCCGCGACGAAGCCGTCTCACGGTGGACTGTCTCCCGAGCAGTTGCAGGTCTTGCGACAGTGGGTCACATCGCTTGGTAATAAGTCCGAGAAGACGGACAACGCCACTCCCGCATTCGCCAATGATTCTTCACAGATTCCACCGGCTGAGTTGGCTGAGGAAAGTCTGATCGGCACGCCGATCGAGAACGTGCCCAGCAAACCAGCCGTTCGCAAGAGCGTCAAAAGCAAACCGGTGGTCGATGAGTTTGAAGCAGCCGAAGACTCTCAACCATTGCCGAAACTGCGCAAGTCCGATGCTTTCGATCCGGATGAGTTCAATTTAGAAAGCGGCTCATAGCCTCGTGTTGAAATGGGTATCGCAATGACCAGGACTCTTTTCACGGGTGTCAGGATTCTCGATGGCACGGGGGCGGAACCCTACATCGGGGAAGTGCTGGTTGATGGGGCACACATCGCAGCGGTCGCTTGTGATGGACACCGATTGCCCAGTGAGAACGCTGATGTCGTTGACGGTGGCGGAGCGACGTTGATGCCGGGATTGATTGAGTCGCACGCGCATCTGAGTATCGACAACGCGGCCGACCTTGTGCAGATCGGCATGATTCCTCCGGAGGAGACGACGCTCATCGCGGTGCGAAATGCCCGGCTGTATCTCGACTGTGGGATCACCAGTTGCATCAGTGCGGCGTCGGCGAAGCCTCGAACGGATGTGGTCATTCGCAACGCGATCAACAAGGGGGAGATTCCCGGTCCCCGGCTGTTGGCGGCCAGCCCGTGGCTGACGGTGACGGGCGGGCTGGGCGACATGCGGACGCTGCACATGCCGCAGATGTCGTCGATGGCGATCACGCTGGATGGGCCGGAAGAGTTTCGGCGAGTGACTCGCGAACTGATTCGCGAAGGGGTGGACATCATCAAGCTCGTCATCTCCGGCGATACCTTCGTGCCGCACGCTTCGTCTCACACGACGGTGATGAGCGAAGTGGAAATCGCAGCGGCGGCGGAGGTCGTGCATGCTCACGGCAAGCGGATGAGTGCTCATTGTCGCAGTGCGGGTTCGGTCAAGCTGGCAGTGAAGCACGGCGTCAAAGTGATCTATCACGCCAACTTTGCCGACGAGGAGGCGATCGACCTGCTGGAAGCAAACAAGGATTGGGTCTTCATCAGCCCGAACATCGGCTTCACCGCAACGGCGGCCTACGAGGGAGAGAAGTGGTTCACGGAGCAGCAAGTCCAGGAGTTCGGCTTCCGCGAAGAACTAGCCGGTGCTGCGAAGGGGCTCAAAGAATTGAAGAAACGCGGCATTCGAATTCTCGGCGGCGGCGACTACGGCTTCTTCGTGACGCCGCATGGTGAGAACGCGCGCGACCTCGATCATCTCATCCGCTACTGCGACTTCACGCCAATGGAAGCGCTGCTCTCGATGACCAAGCACGGCGGAGCGGCGATGGATTTGCCGAATGAACTCGGACAGATTCAGCCCGGATTTTTTGCCGACTTGTTGCTGGTCGCGGGCGATCCGCTGACAGACCCGAAGGTGCTGCTGGACCGGACCAAATTGCTGGCCGTCATGAAAAACGGCGAGTTCCATCGGCGACCGGTTCAACAGCCGTGATTGGGAATTAACGGTCAGGGGGTCAGGCTCGCGCGCAAAGTCTGCCGTGCGGTGCACCCTCAGTCACGCTGCCAGAAGACCTTCTTTACTTCATCTCCGGCTTCTTCACTTCAATCGGGATGCCGGGCAGATTCAGGCTCTCTTCGTACTTGCCGACGAAGCCCGCGACTTGCAGGCGGATGTTGTGACGTCCGGGGTTCAGCTTCGGATCGACTTTGATGTCGATATCGACCGACGGCTCCCCTTGGGGAATCGTCACTGCGTCTGGAAAAACGAAGTTCGGTTGAGGACCGATCGTGAAGGTGATCGGGCCATCGAACGTGGCGACTCGGTTGGCGAGCAGCTTGATGCGGACGGTGCCGCCTGGCTCAACAGTCGGCAACTCCGGAGCGATCGACGGCTTAAATGCGCTTTGCACTTCGAGCGTGAAGGTGCGGATGAGGTTCACGCGTTGGCCGTTGAGCTCAGCAGTGGCGGTGAGATCGACGCGGTGCTTGGCCAGGTTTGTGAGGATGCGGTTGAAGAACGTGCCCGATGTCGTGAGCCGCTCTGCCGTCGCGGGTTGGAAGCGGGCGTAAAGTTGGTTTCGCTCTTCGCTTTCGACGCCGATTTGGCCTCCCGTGACGGTAAACGTGATCGGCGCTGCGAAGCCCGCACTGCGCGTCGTCACGATCGGGAACTCGGCCGTTTGATAGCGAGTCAGTTGGATGAGTTGCTCCAGCAGTTCCACGTTGAATGGTGGCGGCGGCGTGATCATCAAGGCGATTTGGTCGGTGAGCGATGGCGGCAAGTGACGTTGGTCCTCTCGCAACGCATAGGGAATGAGGTCCACGTTTTTGAGTTGCCGATCAATCATCGGCCGTATTTTCGCCACGGCTTGCAGCACAGGGCCGCCTTCGATCGCGGCGGTGCCGATGACTTGCAGGGTCGCGAGTCCTTCGGGGGTTGACGGTGCGGCACTGATGCGGCCGACGAACTCGATGGCGTCGGCGGGGATGACGTTCGGTTCTAGCGTCACTCCGGCGGGGGCACCGCGAAGTTCGAGCTGAACCTCTCCCTTGAAATCAGTGCGAGTCACTTTCAACGTGAGCGGCTGATACGTTCCTTGTGGAACGGTGAGATCCGCTGCTTCGGACAGCAATTGGAACTGCGGCCCACCGGCTCGAACTTCGATGCGATAGGCGAATTCAGGACCGCCATCGCGGGCGATGTCGCTTACTTGCAGCCGATACAGCCCGGCTTTGCCCGCGTTGAACGCGAAGCTCGCTTCCTCCAGTTCGGTGTCATCAACACGCCGCACCTCGCGGCCGTCGGCGTCGAACATCACCAGTTCTAAGTCGGCCGCCGAACCGATCGTGCGAGCGAATCCTTGAACATTGAGCTTCTGATCTTTGGCCAATTCAAACGCGAACCAATCGACGTCGCCCAGCTTGCCGAGGACTCCGTTCAACGTGGCTGGCACTTTTTGCTCGCGCTCACCAATGACCAGCGTTGCTGTCTCGATCGTGTCGTTCGGCTCGACCTCGACATGCGTCGGCAGATCGGTGATCACCAGCGGAATCCAGGTGGCGAGGCTGCTCGGCGACTGTCGGACTTCTTGGAAGAAACTGCTCCCAGTGTGGTACGACGCTCCGCGTCGTACTTCACGACGCGGAGCGTCGTGCCACTCTGAAGCATCCACCGGCAATTGCAGTCCGGCGATCTGCGGAAACGTCAGCGTTGTCTGCTCACCGAGCCGAACAGCAGACGGCACAGAAACGCGAGCTTCCGGAAAGTCGCCCATGCGCAACACGTAATGCCACGTGGGATGTCCTTCAAACCGTGAGTCACGCACTTCGACGAGGTATGTCCCCGCTTCCGCAAATGTGTGAGCGAATCGGCAATCGAAGAAGAGACCCACCGAGTTGTCACACTCGGCAACCACTTTACCTTTTGCATCGCGAACGCGCACCAGCGGGTCGTAGTCTTTGCCGAGCCGATTACCGATGACCTCGAACGCCACGCGCTGGCCTTTCGCCACGTTGATCGAATAACTGTCGCTGGTCGCTGGCCGACAAGTGGCCGTCACACAAGCCGGCAGGTTGACTGGCACGACATCCGTAGGACGGGCACTCTTGCCCGTCGTGTTTTCAGTATTCGTTACGGTTTCGGAATCGGATAGACGGGCAAGAGTGCCCGTCCTACGCGTCACCGGCAGTTCATCAATCAAGAACAAATGCAGGTTGCTCAGGCCGCTGCGAGTCGCCAATCGCAGCCCATACAAACCCAGCGGTGCCTCACGCGCCAACTCGACATCGAATATCGCACCGGGAGAATTCTTGTCGTTGTTGATGACCGGGCGAACGCGAAAGATCGCCGCCGGTAACGAACTCCACAACCCGATCGCCCCCGCTGTGTCGCTGCCGAGCACCTCGACCCGCGTCGTGATTCCTCGTTGTAACACCGGCGGCGAAAGGTGTTCCACGAATGCTTGCGAAAACGCGGCACTCGACCAACCGAGCGTCAGGACAAGCGACAGGACCGAAACATTCCAACGCATAGATTCTCAACCGTTCGCTTTAGAAAGTGAGTTAACGACCGTGATCGCAACTCATTAATCCCGTTTGTCACTCCCTGCCGATCAGGTTAGAGTGCCTCGCCCATCGGCCAACTTTGATGGTTGGGGATGGTAATCGGCGTTGCCACAGAAAGCACGAAGTTCAGGTGGAGACAGCGAATGTTGAGCTTGCTGGGACCGAGATTTCTAACTTCAAACGGACTGACTCGACGCGAAATGATTCGCGTGGGGGGCTTGTCGATGAGCGGTGTCGCGTTGAGCGACCTGTTGGCTCGCAGCACTTCGGCGGAATTTTCGACCGGGACGAAGCACGGGCCGGGGTTCGGAAAAGCGAAACGCTGCATCGTGCTGTATTTGTCTGGCGGACATCCGCAGCATGACATGTTCGATCCGAAGCCGGATGCTCCTGTGGAGATTCGGGGCGAGTTCGACACGATCGCGACTTCGGTCCCATCGCTTCGATTCGGCGAGCACTGCCCGCTGTCTGCAAAGCTGATGAATCAGATGGCCTTGATCCGCTCGATGAATCACACGCACAACGATCACGGTCGCGGTTCCTATTGGATGTTTACGGGAGCAATGTATCCCGGATCGGTGCCTGACGTGAATTCGATGTCGCGAGCGGACATGCCGCACTTGGGATCGTGCTTGTCAAAGATTGCTCCTGGTTCCGGGCCGA
>JANNDA010001329.1:0-1568 GCA_031387195.1 Planctomyces sp.
GCCTGCGGCGAACTACAACGGGCCTGACTCGTTCGAATTTCAGGCGCACGATCCGAACGGCGGGGACAACACAGCGACCGTTTCAATCACGGTGACTCCGGTGGACGACGCTCCCGTTGCCAGCGCTCAATCAGCGACAACAGCCGAGGACACCTCCCTGAATCTCACTCTGGTCGCCTCTGACGTGGAAGGCAGCCCGCTCACCTACACGGTGGTAACGGCGCCCGCGCACGGCGCACTGACCGGCTCCGGGGCCAGCCGCACTTACACGCCCGCCGCCAACTACAACGGCCCCGACAGCTTCACCTTCCGGGTCAACGATGGCTCGCTCGACAGCGCGACCGCGACCGTGAGCCTGACGGTGACAGCGGTGAAGTGAGCCATCGCCTGCGGATGACGCAGAACACACGGATGCCAACGAATTTATCCGTGTCATCCGCGTCATCTGCGGGCAACCTTTTCCAATACATGAAAACTAAACTGTTCCTCGCGCTGGCCTTGACCAGCCTTCTCCTCACCTCCACCCAAGCCGCTGACTACGCGCCGAAAGTCGGCCTCCAGTCGTGGACTTGCCGCAACATGAAGTTCGAGGAGGTCGTCGCCTTCGCCGAGAAGCACGGCATCAAGCACCTCCAAGCCATCGGCAACCACATCAACCCGACCGGCTCGATCGACGAGGCGATGGCGAAGAAAGCCATCCTCGATGCCATGGGCATCAGCTTCTACACCTTTGGCGTCGCCGGCACTTCGCCGGACAAGGAAGTGAACCGCAAGCTCTTCGTCTTCTCCAAGGCGATGGGCATCAAGGTCATCATCGTTGAGCCGAAGAACGACAAGGCCCTGTGGGACGGCCTCGAAGAACTTGTGAAGGAATACGACATCAAGCTCGCCATCCACAACCACGGCAAGGATTCGGTCTATGGCACGCCGGAGAAGGTCTGGTCCGTGCTCAAGGACCGCGACGCGCGCATCGGCGTGTGCATGGACGTGGGCCACCTCACCGGCGCGGGCTTTGATGCCGGCAAGGAATTCGTCGCCTACAAAGGCCGCGTGCATGACATCCACCTCAAGGACAAGAAGACCGAAAAGACCGCCGACGGCAAGTCCGTCATCCTCGACGTGATGGTCGGAACCGGCGACGCGAACTACAAGGGCCTGCTCGCCGAATTGAAGAAGGCGAAATGGGACGGCGTGATGGCCATCGAGACGGACAACGGCACCTACGCGAAGGAGCCGAGCGAGTTCGTCGCCGGGGCCATCAAGTTCGTGAAGGACAACGCGAAGTAGGCTGGAGCGCGGGCGTCCCCAGGCTGTGTGAAAACTCCTCCGCCTCGACCGACCGCGAAAAACCGACCTCCCCAGTTTCGATATGGCGCGTTTTTCCGAGCGGCGAGGGGTCCGACGACCTGTTTTCTATGTCTCCAAAACTGCATTCCAGAGTTTTCACACAAACTGTTCAGGCCGCAGAAACGTGAGTGGTTCAGGAACCTTCCAGCCGCACTTTTCCTGCCCAGCTATCTGCGGCGTGAACGCCGCGCTCCGTCTGCGTTTCGTGTGTTCTTGGCGAT
>JANNDA010001339.1:0-3550 GCA_031387195.1 Planctomyces sp.
CCACCAGCTGACGTAGCAGCCGTCTGCCCAACTGGACACCCTACACCTGCACCGCGATGTCGTGAACGTGAAAGCAGGTGGGCATTGTCGGCAGTTCGAGCTCGGTGAGCTCGAGCGGCGGGGGCACGCCTTTGAGCCATGGGTGGCCGATGCCGTATCCCACGAGGGAGTCGTTGGCGACAGCAGCGAAGCTCCCAGCCGGAAAGGCCCGCAGGTAGGCCGCAAAGGTCTCCGGCGGCTCATGGATCGAGGAATCCTTGTAGGCCCCAGCCTGGGTCTCGCAGACAGCGGGGATGTCCGACACAGCGAGGAGACGGACCTCGATGTCCATCGGATCAACGCCGGGGGGGAAAGGATGCAGAATCGAACTCATCCATTCAACGACGACGACACCCACGAACGCCACGATCAAGCTGCCGATAATGACTGCCGCACCACGAATGAGATTCAAGAGCATGTGAATTCCTTGCCGCTTAGTGCCGTCTTTCGCTCCGCGAAAGAGCGTCCTTTCGCGGAGCGAAAGGCGACAATGAAATATACCGATCCTCACTTCGCTTCGCCGCCGATTCGTGGCGGCTGGTCTCCGAACTCAAACGCACCCAGTGTCGGTGCCTGCCCCTTGAACAACAACCCGACGTCCGCGCCGCGGCCGACGACGAAACTGTTCGCTGTCGCCGGGGCATAGAACGGCCAAGGCTTGTCCCCTTCGAGTCGGAATCCAGGCGGCGTGTCCAAGTGGTTGCCGTCGGGCGTACCCGTGATGTGGATACTGAGGTTGCGGCTGGCGGTGATCTTCTGCGACACGCCGCGCTCGGTCGGCATCAGGCGGCGAGGTTGCGATGCAGGTGCCATAAAGACGTTGTTCTTCACGACCCAACCGTTGAGCCGCTCGCCGGAATACGCGCCGAGCACCGTGCCGGCCCGATCACCCGCGTCGGCGAAGGTGACCGTGTTGTTGAAGATCGAAATGTTCTCGGCCAAGCCCTCGTTCATCCACACGAACGCGCGATCGACGTTCTCAATGACGTTGTGATGAATCCACACGGGACCGCGATTGTTGCCGCCGTGATGCGTGTAGATCCGGCCGCCGGTCTTCTCACAGCGGATGTGGTTGTGGCTCAGTCGCAGATGATTGCGCGGGCCTTCGACGGCGTAACTGTCGGTCATCAGGTTGTCGTGAATCCACACGCTGTACTCGAAGCCGCGTTTGTTCGGGTCGTCCCCCTGCCCGCTTTTGGGAACCGAGACGCAACGGTTGAGGACGTTGTGAGCGATCTCCAATCCGTACTCGTTTTCGTGAGCCGACTCGATCGCGAATTCGCTGACGACGCGGATCGTGTTGTGATGCAACCGCACGCCTTCATGTCCGCCCCCTTTGTAGCCGTAGCCGTGTCCCTGAGTGGCGATGAGCTGGTTGTGATGCAGTTCGCTGTCCTTGATCCAGCGCGTGCGGATCAGCCCGCCGTGATGGTGCAGCTTGTCGATGCTGGCGTTCTCGATCAGGCAGCGTTGCACCGTGAGATGATGCGAGTGCTCCAGCGCGAGACCGTTCCACCGAAAGTCGCGCAAGACGAGGTCTTGCAAGACGACCTGCTCGCCGTCGCGGACATGGATCGCGCCGGTGATGCGATGCTCGGGATCGGAGCTGAGCACGAGATCGCGAATCGTCACGCCTTTCACTCGTTTGAGGTCGATCAAGTATTCGTGATCCGGCCCCATGTCGGTGATCTTCTCGGCGAGCTTCCAGTCCTTCGCCGCGACGATGCGCGTGGCCAACGACTTCGCCGACTCCTTGTCGGAGGACTTCTGCCCGTCGGTCGCGCTCTGCCCAGCAATCGTGACCCCGCTCTTCGGCCGAGCCGTGCGGTCGGCCACAAACGTCCCGGCCCCGAGTTGAATCAGGCCGTCGCCCGCCGGTACTCTCTCGCACGCGAAGGCCAGTGAGCGCCACGCGGTCATCGCCGTCTTCCCATCACGATCGGCGTCATCCGCACCTGTGACCGAAACAAAGTAAGTGACCGGCTCAGCGGCAAAAGCGTGACCACCCAACAAACCCAACAGCGTGAACATCAACAGTCGTTTCATCCGATCAATCTCCCACCCGAAGGCCAATCATGTTGGCATCGAAATCCCGCTTCGTTGGTCCCGCTTTGGCCGCTGTCGATTCCGGGCCGTTGTCGCTGGAGAACAGCACGATGGTGTTGTTAGCCACAGAGAATGCGGGCGAGGATGATAGTAGAGGTTCGTGGTTTCGCCAGGATCGGTTTTCAGGTTGTAGAGCTGAGCGGGGGCTTCGGGAGCGGTGTCAGGGAGGGCAAAGGGTTGGAGTTCGCCGTTGTCGCATAGCCTTGGTCGCGGAGCATGCTCGGCAGCGTGAACCGACCGGGAGCAATCAGCGACGGCCCGCCGATTCCGGTGAAGGCCGTGCCTCCATTCGGCACGCGAAACGCCATCTGCCCCGTCATCAGGATGTAACGAGTCGGCGTGCAAACCGTGCAGGGACTGTGGGCGTCGGTGAATCGCATTCCCTCCCGCGCGAGCCGGTCGATATGCGGAGTCGGAACTTTCAACTGGTCGTTGTAGCAACGCACATCCCTGTAACCGAGGTCGTCAGCGAGGATCAGCACGATGTTGGGCGGCGGCGTTCTCGATACATCCGCTGCAAATCCGTGTGCGACCAAAGTGAGGAGCACCAGAAGAAGTAACAGTTGTTGCATGGTTACAGTCTCTGTTTGGGATGCCGTACTTATCGTTGATAGTCATGGTTCGCTGGCGATCCACGACTATCAACTTTCCCGCTCGACATCGTCCTGCGGGCGATATCCGATGGCTTCCTCAGTGCCGGTTAAGTTCCAACGCATGCCGGAGTTGTTCGACATGCCGTTGACGGTGACGAATGGCTCGCGAAGTTCGGCCGTCAGGCAGCAGTCCATCAGGTGCAGGAAGTCGCGGTCGGACAGCCACATTTTGCGGAACCACTCGCCGCGTTCGGGCGGCAATTGCGAAGGCTCGTTCGTGCCGCGCCACACCCAGCCGATGCGAACCGCGATCACTTCGAGGCCCCGCGTCATCGCGTACTGTTGACCGAGTCGCTCGCCGAACAACTTGGCGGCGGCATAGGGGCCGCTGAAGCGATCGGCTCCGTCTGCGACGTAGCGCAGGCCCGGCTTCGGCGGAAGCGACGTCGTGATCGGGAATGGCTCGCCGTCCTGATAGCCACCCATCACATGATTCGACGACGCGAAGATCAGCCGCTTCGCTCGCGCACGAGCAGTCGCCTCAAACACATTGAGCACCGCGTCAATGTTCGGCCCGGTGAGTTGGTCCCAGTTGTGATACGCGACCGGATCGCCCGCCAAATGCACGACCGCGTCGACGCCCTCGAAGCGCGATACCCAGCGCTCGTCCCAGACGCTCAAGTCGCCGTCGGCTTTATCAAGCAACACGAGTTCGAGAGCTTGTCGCTCAGGAATGTTGGAACTGGAAATCAGCCGGAACGCGCTAGCGTCCGGTTCCGATGCCGCTGAACCCTGCAAACCGGACGCTAGCG
>JANNDA010001363.1:0-3404 GCA_031387195.1 Planctomyces sp.
GCCATCTACTTCCACTGCGGTGGACTCGACATGGACCCAAGACAACTCGTTTAGACAATTACCCACACCGAAGTCCGATGGACCCGATTTCGTTTGGTTCTCAGGAGGCTAGACAATGATTGAACTGACAATCGAGCAACACTCGTCAGTCTTGGCGGACCCCGAATCTCCCCAGCGAATCCTGGACCCGGTCTCGAAGGAAGTCTTCGTCTTGCTGCCCGAGCAGGCTTACGAGCAAGTCTGCCGAAGACTCTTGGCGGACGGTTTCGGTGAAGGTGAAATTGACGTCGGGCGTCTGGTTGAGGCGGCCATGACCGAATACGACGCAGACGACCCGCTGCTGGCAAGCTATCAGGAATGAAGGACGAATGATGGTTCGCCGTGGCGATGTTGTGGTGATCGACTTCCCGTTCACAAGCGGAACGGAAAGCAAAGTCCGTCCGGCGTTGGTCGTGCAAAATGACAATGACAACCAGCGGTTGTCCAAAACCGTCGTGGCGATGATCACCGGCAACTTGCGACGCGGTGGCGAGCCGACTCACTTGTTGATCGACCCCAATACGACTGACTGCAGCGGTTCCGGCCTTTCCGGGCCATCGCTGGCCGTGTTCGTGAATCTCTTCACGGTCGATCAAGCGGCAATCATTCGGACGAGGGGCCAACTTTCATCAGTGCTGCTCGAACGTGCCGGCGACTGCCTGCGAGTCGCGCTCGATTTGACGTGATCGCAGTGTTTGATGAACGCGGCGGCATCGCTGCGTTATGACTTCTCCGGCTCTTCGGGGTCGATCTGATAGGTCTTGTCGTCAAGGTTCACGAGGACGGGTTCGTCGAAGGCGATGTACTTGGCGAGCGTGCCGCTGTGTTTGGCTGCGAGGTCAAAGTATTCGCGGCTGAATTGCTTGACGCGAATCGCTTGCTTGGCCTGATCGTCGGTGACTGTCGAGTCTTGCCAGATTTCTTTCTTGCGGAAGAACGTCTTCTGGCCGACTTGACGCAAGTTGGTATCGGCCGGTTCGGCCTTCTCGGCGAGCTTGTCACCAGCGAGCCCGCCGCGCGGGAAATTGGGCTTGCCGCTGATTCTGCTGGACGAAGAGGTCGCAGCACCGCCGGACCCCGCACCAGCGGGCGATGATTTGTCGGCGACTCCCAAGGATGACGACCTTGGTCCTGCGGCTTGATTCGAGCTTTGTAGTTGTCCTTTGAACGCCCGCTGAGCAAACCCCTCGATACCGTCCGCTTTGCTGAGTTCGCGACGGCTTTCGTCACGCGCTCGAACCGTGTTGCTGCGGTCGGCGAGCGATACGTTTTCGTCGGCGAGGAAGCTGGTGTACGGCGTCATGATGCCGTGTTGAATCGAGAGCTTCACGAGTTCATCGACCAGTTCGTGGTTCTGCCCACGCAGGTCGAGTTCGTCGATGATCTCGCCAATGCGGCGTGTGGCCCACAGTTTTTCCACGAAGCCGAATGTCTCGTCGTGGGACTTCGCGACGAACGACGCTGGGAACGAAAATGACTTGCGTTCGTCGGCTGCGACACCGGCGAGCGTGATCTTTGCCGGGCCGGCATGTCGGTAGCGGCCGACCCAAACGAGTTGCTCGCCTTGGGACAGATCGGTCAGTTGGCGTGGATAAGTGCGGTTGATCGGACCCGCGGTGCCAGCGGGAATGACCGCATCGAGTTCGACGTTGATCGCGATGCCAGTCAACACCGGCGAACCGATCTTGCGATACAGGCTCGACACGGAGGCTTCGATGTTTTCGGTGGGGCGGACGTAGACCGACTGGCCGCGATGATCTCGCGAGATGCGGTCGAGCAACCGGCTGTTGACGTCGAAGCCGACGCCGAAGTTGAAGAGCCTCGCGTTGACCTTGTTCGCCTCTTTGGCCTTTGCCGCGATGCGTTGTTCGTTCATCTCGCCGACGGTAGGCAGGCCGTCGGTCAGGAATAGTACATAGCTGGGTCGCTTGGGATCAGTCAGTTGAGCGAGCGCCGTCTGCAACGCGCCGTCGATGTTCGTGCTGCCTCCGGCGTAGAGGCCGTCCACAAAACCGGTCGCGGCTTTGATGGTCGCTTCGTCGGCTCGTTGCAACTCCGGACGAAAGCTCTCGACCGCCGAGTCGTAGACCACGAGGTTGAAATTGTCTTCCGGCTTCAATTGTTGCAGCAAGAATTTCAAGGCACCGCGAGCTTGCTCGAACTTCTGTCCGGTCATGCTGCCGCTGCGATCGACGACAAAGACCACCGTCTTCGGCAACGGCTTGGCGTCGGGCTTCACGTCCGGGCTGGCGAGCATCAGGAAGTAGCCGTCTTCGGAATCTTTTGGCCGATAACTGATGACGTTCATGCCGACCGCTCCGCGATCGGTTCCGAAGAGCAAACGAAAATCGTCCGGGTTCACGACGTTTGTCAGCGTCAGTTTGCAGACGGCGTGCGTGCCGTCGGGCCGCGCCAGTTCGATGGCGTGCGTCGGACTGTAGATCGCCTTGAGCGAATCCGATGTCTCGACTCGCACGGCGATGTTGAGCGTTTCGATCGGATGATGTGCGTGCTTATGTGTTCCAATAGGGAGGAGCAGATCGACAAGTCCGTTCTCGCTGCGGAGCAACTGCGAGTAGCGAATCTCCACGCGCCGTTCGGCATTCGGCGGAACGGGGAAGACGTTCGTTTGGAACAAACCCTGGCCGAGGTATTCCAGCAATGCCGGATCTTTGCGCTGTCGCACGATCGACTCGTAAACGGCACGAGCTTCCTCCTTCTTCATCAGCTTGCCAGCGAGTTCTTTGCCATCGACCAGCAACGTGAGCTGACTCACTGCGGCATTCTCCGGCATCGGAAACAGAAGCTGAGCTTCCAGCACTTGGCTGCTAACGTTTTGAAAGACCTGCGACAACTGCACCGTCGCGATCTGGTCCTTCACGGAGACCTGCATATCGACCGACCGCACTTTGTAGGCCGACGGCGGTGGAGCGGGTCGAGGCGTCGGTCCCGGATGCGGCAGTCGGATGACGCGAGAACCATGTTCCACAATGACCACTTGCGCATGAGCGAAGTTGGCAAACACAGCCGCAAAGAGCGCGGTGACGGTGACAAGAAAACGCCAATATCCTCGCAGCATGGCAAAGCCTCCATAGATTCGAGCGTGTCGCCGAAATGAATTGGGCCGTTCGACGTTCGCAGGCTCCGTGCAGTTCCCAAAAACTTTGTAACTCGTGGGCTGTGGCTAGCCGGGATGATTCATGGCACTGGTCAATCGAGATCGAACTCGTTTAACCCCATTTTCCGCACCCCATCCTACGCTTCAAGCGATCGGGCGTCGTCGGCAAGTTGTTCGGCGTCAGTCTGGCGGTCGCGGGAGCAAGCGAAGCAGGGTTTCGGCAGGTGTCGGTAGTTCGAGTTGGCGG
>JANNDA010001365.1:0-3366 GCA_031387195.1 Planctomyces sp.
CGAACTCGCGGCACACGACGGCTGCCAAGTCTCGCATCTCGGTTCCCATTTCGGCGAACGGCTTCCCGCTCCGTGCGGTCACTGCTCGCATTGTCTCGACGGGAAGGCGACACCCCTGTTGCCGCGCCGCACTCCGCCGATCGACGACCGGCGTTGGCAAGAAGCGGTCGCCTTCTGAGCCACGAAACCCGATCTCTTCGCCGACTCTCGGGCCTTCGTCCGCTTCCTCTGCGGCCTGTCATCACCGAAGCTCGGCCGCGCTCGGCTGGGCTCGCACGCCCTCTTCGGCCTCTTCGACAAGGTGCCGTTTTCCGAGGTGCTCCGGCGAGCGGGCGAGGATTTGCGCGACGATGCTCGTTGACATGAATGCCAGCAAAGCGAAGGAATGTCATTGCGGTTGATGAGGTTGATTGTCCAGGTCGCATACCCGTGAACGATGACATTCAGAGACTTCTGGAGCGCCCGCCTTCGCTTGCTCTTCGGGTTAGTGTGATCGGTGCAAACATCGCTGTGCGTCGCGATCATCCCCTTTTCTGCGGGCCGCGTTGACAGTCAAGCATCAACTCTGCTATCCGACGTCTTCTCGTGCGACCTGTGACGCTTCTTTTTGCCCAGTGACGCAGTTGAGAAATGGATTTCCGACCGAAGATTCAACAGGGGCACCCCGTGGGCGATTTCTGGACGAAGCCGTACCAAATACTGATTGCGGACGATGACGCACAGTTTCGTGAGGTGTTACGCCAATTGTTGGAGCCGTTCTTCACGTTGCTGGAAGCGCGATCCGGCGAAGAGGCGATTGAAATCGTCGCAGGCGAACGGGTTGATCTGCTGCTGCTGGACATGCACATGGAGCGGCTCACGGGAATTGAGACGATCCAGATTGTAAAGTCGATCGATGCTCGAAAGCCCTGCATTCTGATCACCGCCGACGCGACGGAAGAACTTGTGCGTGAGGCGACAGGGGTTGCGGCCTATTCAGTCTTGAAGAAGCCGGTGCGCAAAGCGGACCTGTTGCAAACAGTCGATTCCGCAATGGTGCTGACTTATCGAATCTCGCTGTTCGGCAGCGCTGGCCCGCACGCCATCTAAGACAAGCGCCGACGATCGCGGCCCTGCTTTTTTCCAAACGACTTTCTCCCTCAATACGGAGTTCCTCCATGTTTGCTGCGCGTCATTATGGTTTCGTCCTGGCACTGATGTTTTCGACCGTTGTCGCCACGTCGGCATCGGCTCAAACCCGGCACTCGGGCATTGATCCGGACGGCTTCGACAAAGAGGTCCGAGTGCAGGACGACTTGTTCCGGCATGTGAACGGTCGCTGGTTGCTGCAAACGGAGATTCCGGCCGACAAGTCGAATTACGGGTCGTTCAACAAATTGATCGACGAGGCGCAGCTCAACATCCGCGCGATCATTGAAGAGGCGGCGAAGAACGCTGCCGACGAGAACGGACGCAAGGTCGGCAACTTCTTCAACAGCTACATGAACGAAGCGCTGGTTGAGCAATTGGGCTTGAAGCCACTGCAAAGCGAGATCGACAAGATTGAGAAGCTGGCCGACAAGAACGACATCGTGCGGCACTTCGGTTACAGCGAGTCGATCGGTGTCGGCGGACCAATCGGATTCTTTGTGGATCAGGATGACCGAGTCTCGACGCAGCATCTCGCCGGGGTCGTTCAAAGCGGCACGACGCTGCCGGATCGCGACTACTACCTGCAAGACGAGCCGAAGTACGTCAAAGCTCGGCAGGCTCTGAAGGCGTACATTGCCAAGCTGTTTCAGTTGAGCGGCAAGGCTTACGGCGATCAGGCGGCGGAAGCGATTCTGGAACTCGAAACGAAGCTGGCGAAGGTTCAATGGGATCGCACCACACTCCGCGACGCCGAGAAGCGCTACAACAAATTCCAAGTCGGCAAACTGAAGGAGTTGGCCCCGACATTGGCATGGTCCGCCTTCTTCGAGGCTGTCGGAGCGAAGGGACTGACCGAGCTTAACGTCGTCACGCCGAGCTTTTTTGAAGGGCTTGAAAAAATCATCGCCGAGACTTCGGTCGAGACCTGGAAGCAGTATTTGCACTTTCGCTTGATCGACTCCAGCGCGAGCCTGCTGCCGAAAGCGTTCGTCGAGGCTCACTTTGATTTGCACTCGAAAGAACTCGGCGGCATTCCCGAACAACAGCCGCGCTGGAAGCGAGCGGTCGATACGACGGCTGGCGGCGGCAGCAATCGTATGGGAGTGCTCGGCGAGGCGGTTGGGCAGTTGTATGTCCAGAAGCACTTCAAGCCGCAGGCACGCGAGCGGATGAATCAGCTCGTCGGCAATTTGCTCAAGGCATTTGAGCAGAGCATTCACGAACTCGCCTGGATGACCGACGCGACCAAAAAGCAGGCGCTGGTCAAACTCTCCAAGATCACGCCGAAGATCGGCTATCCGGAGAAGTGGCGTGATTACTCGAAGCTGACAATCGTCGCTGATGATCTCGTCGGCAACATGCGACGCGCGGCGATGTACGAGCATCAGCGAATGCTCGATAAGTTGGGCCAGCCGGTCGATCGCGGCGAGTGGGGCATGACACCGCAAACGGTCAATGCGTACTACAACCCCGGCCTCAACGAGATTGTTTTCCCGGCTGCGATTTTGCAGCCACCGTTCTTTGATGCCGACGCCGACGACGCAGTGAACTACGGCGGTATCGGCGCGGTCATCGGCCACGAGATCAGTCACGGCTTCGACGATCAGGGCTGCAAGTACGACGGCGACGGCAATCTCAACAATTGGTGGACTGAGTCTGATCAAGCCGCCTTTGAAAAGCTCACCAGCAAACTGGTCGCTCAATACGAGGGCTACGAAGCCTTGCCGAACAAGAAGGTCAACGGTCGTCTGACGCTGGGGGAAAACATCGCCGATCTGTCCGGCATGGCGATCGCTTTCAAGGCGTACCGACTGTCATTGGGGGACAACGACGGACCCGTTCTCGACGGCTACACGTCGAGCCAGCGGTTCTTCCTCGGCTGGAGTCAAATCTGGCGTCGCAAGTACCGCGACGCTGAACTCGTTCGCCGCTTGGTGACCGATCCTCACTCGCCATCCCACTTCCGAGGCAACGGTCCGGTGACGAATCTCGACGCGTTCTATGAAGCCTTCAACGTTCAGCCGGGCGACAAGCTCTACAAACCGAAGGCAGAGCGGATTCAGATTTGGTAAGGCTTGCGTGCTGTGACCAGTGACTCGTTTAACCCCATTTTCCGCACCCCATCCTACGCTTCAAGCGATCGGGCGTCGTCGGCAAGTTGTTCGGCGTCAGTCTGGCGGTCGCGGGAGCAAGCGAAGCAGGGTTTCGGCAGGTGTCGGTAGTTCGAGTTGGCGG
>JANNDA010001366.1:0-5529 GCA_031387195.1 Planctomyces sp.
CCCCGCCCGCAAAGCGTTGAGCATCTTTCGTCCAATTGATGGTGGGCCGGCGGTCGAAGCGACCTTGTCCCACCCTACAATCCCCGGCCACACCGAAAAATCGCAAACTGCGTCGTGCGCCCCGTCGCCCTGGATCAGACCGGTCGATCCAAACGTCTTGCTCGCTCGAATCAAATCCGACTACGTTGCGTCTGGAATACCTGCAACGCTGGCATCACTACCAAGAACCGCTGGGACTGATACCGCACGGAACTGCTCAAGGGCAACACGCATGGAAAACAAACTCGCCGAAGCGATTCAACATCACGAACAGGGGCGTCTGGAACAGGCGGCGTTGATTTATCAGAGCATTCTGAAGAAGAACCCAAGCGATGTGGACGCTCTCCATTTGCTCGGAGTCATCGCCCATCAGCGCGGGGTCCATGAAGCGGCGTTGGGACTGATCGGCAAGGCGATTGCCCTCAACCCCAATGTGCCGGCGTTTCATTGCAACATGTCGGAAGCCTATCGAGCACTCGGGCAGCTCGACCGTGCCGTGGCCTGTTGTCGAACTGCAATGCGGCTGCAACCCAAGAGCATTGAAGCGGGAAACAACCTCGGTTTGGTGTTACTCGCACAGGGCCAGTACGCCGCCGCCGTCACTCAGTTTCAAGAGGTGCTCCAATCCAAGCCTGACTACGTCATGACCTACAACAACCTGGGAAATGCGTTTCGGCTGCTCGGAGATCCGGATCAGGCGATCGCTCAATTTCGGCGAGCGTTGCAGCTCAAACCGAATTTGCCAGAAGCACACAGCAACTTGGGGCAACTGTTGCTGGAACGAAACGAACTGGACGAAGCACTGCACCATTGCCGTGAAGCGGTTCGGCTCAAACCGATTTTCCCGGAAGCACACAGCAACCTCGGCAATGTGCTCCGTGAGCAAGGTCAATTGGATGAAGCCAAGGCGTGCTATACCGAGTCGCTACGGCTGAATCCCAACTTGGGAATGACCTACAACAACATGGGCCAAGCCCTGCAAGAAGAAGGTCAGTTTGACGAGGCTGCAAAGTGGTATCAACAAGCCTTGCAGCGCGATCCCAACTCGGCACGAATTCATTGCAACTTCGCCAGCCTGCTGGTGGAACAAGAGCGTGATGCCGAAGCCATCACACGCTATGAAATCGCGCTGCGGATTGATCCCACTCATGCCGAGACGCACTGCGGACTGGGAGCCGTTCTGCGTGAACAAGGTCAGCCGCAAAAAGCGCTCGCGTGTTATCGAGAAGCGATCCGGCTGAAACCCGGATTGGCGTCCGCACACTCTTTGATGGGACATTTGCTGGAAGAACTCGGCCACCTCGACGAGGCCGAGGTCTCACTGCGTGAGGCCATTAAGTACGACTCGCGTCATGCGGCGGCGATAGGCCAGCTTGCGACCTTGCGCAAAAGCAAGCTGCCAGCAGAGGATTTGGACGCGATGCGCCAACTGCTGGCTCAGCCGGATCTCCCCGCAGCCAAACGCTCGGTGCTTTCTTTTGGATTGGCTCAGGTGCTGGATGCCACCGGGAGCTACGCCGAAGCCGCAGAACTTCTCCAAGAAGCCAACGCGATCCGCAAAGCTGATTGGGAAAAGAAAGGGAAGGGATACTCTCCTGCCGATCACACGCGCTATGTCGATCGCCTCATTGCCACATTCACTCCAGAATTCTTTGAACGAGTACGCGGTTTTGGTTTGGAGACTGTCCGGCCGATTTTCATTGTCGGACTGCCTCGCTCCGCTACGACACTGACAGAGCAAATCTTGGCCAGTCACTCACAGGTCTTCGGAGCCGGTGAGTTGCGGTTTGCTCGTGATGGCTTCGATTCGCTTCCAGGTCTGATGAATCAACAGACCTCTTCCCTGGAATGTTTGAGCCAACTTGATCAAACCACGACACGCCAAGTAGCTCAACGTCACTTGGATCGGTTGCGAGAACTCAACGACCGAGCGAATCGGGTTGTGGACAAAATGCCGGACAATTATTTGAACTTGGGCTTCTTGCAGGTTCTGTTTCCCAAAGCTCAGTTCATTCATACGCGGCGCGATGTGCGTGACGTGGCCGTCTCTTGCTGGATGACCAATTTCCGCCAACTCCGCTGGGCCTGCGATCAAGAGCACATCTCCTCACGCTTTCGCGAGTATCAGCGGATCATGGAGCACTGGCGAAAAGTGTTGCCCGTGCCGGTGCTGGAAGTCGATTACGAGCAGACGGTCTCCGATTTGGAAGGGGTGGCTCGGCGGCTCTTGGACTGGTGCGGCTTGGAATGGGAACCCGCTTGCTTGGATTTCCACCAAACTCAACGCTCGGTGCGCACCGCCAGCGTGCTTCAAGTTCGGCAACCGATCTACACTCGCTCGGTCGCCCGCTGGAAACACTATGAACACGACCTCGCCGCACTCTTCTCGCACCTACCTCAACCGGGGTGAGCCGCTAGCCGGGATGATTCATGGTTTCATACTAACCCGAAGCGCAAGCGAGGGATTGCGGCGAATCTCCCTCGCTTGCGCTTCGGGTTCGTGTGAAACAGCGCACGCGCCAAGAAAAGGATTCGAACATGGGCACTCGCGAAGATTGGTTTATCACCTCGGTCTGGTACTTCGATGAGCCTGACACGCAGGACTTGAACCAACGTCTGTTGGAGTTGATTCAGGTGGAGCGTCAAGCGGACAAAGTTGGCATGACCAATCGATCCAGCGTGTTGGGTTGGCACAGCCGTGATGATCTTCATCGGCGTTTGGAATTTCGTTCGTTTGTGGAAATTGTCGAACGGAATTTGCAAGAAGTCATCGCCTTCCAACATTGGAATCTGGCAAAAGCGACTCCCGTGATTTCGAGTTGCTGGGCGGTTGCGAATGGCAAATATGGGAGCAACACCGTTCACAACCATCCGAATTCCTTGCTGAGCGGCGTGTACTATTTGCAGGCACCAGACAACTGCGGTGCGCTCTCCTTCCGCGATCCGCGATCGGTCGCGGTGATGATGGCTCCGCCTGTCACCGAGATGACGGCCTGGACGTTTCGCACGGTGGCTTATCAGCCGAAGCCGGGTCGAATGCTGATCTTCCCGTCGTGGCTTGATCATGGTGTGGCACCCAACCTCGCTGATGAAGAACGAGTGGCCCTGAGCTTCAACATCAGCCTGCGAGCCATCGAATCCTAAATCGCTCGCCCCGCCTTTTCGACTCTTTCTATTTGCTGGCTCGACCATCGAATCATCGGCTACAGTCCTAAGCGAAACGTTGCGTCGAACTTTATGTCACTATTGAATGAGGAACATCCGTGGGAATCGTTCACCTCTCCTTACTCCGTGGGGTCTGTCAACTTCCAGGGTACGTGGCACACGCCAAGGGAATCTTTCGGCAGCATGGGCTTGATGTGCAGGTCAGCGTGGCACCGACGGCCTGGACCGTTCCGGAGCGGCTCATTCGTGGCGAGGTTCAGTTCGCGGTCATGCCTTGGACGCGAGTCGTTGGAGCGAGTGCCAAAGGCGAACCGTTGGTGCTGATCTGCGGTTCCGGTTCCGAAGAGGCGGCGATCGTCGTCCGAGCGGGCCTGAGCATCAGCGACGTGAAGAAGGTCGCGATTCCGCAGCGCGGTGGCATCAAGGATTTGACGGCGATGGGGTTAATGCAGAGCTTGGGGTGGAGCGGCGTTGATCTCGTCCGCATGCCCTCCGGTGACGGAGCCATTTTATCACTTGTCGGCGAGGGAGCGGATGCGGCCTCAATGGTTGAGCCTTACGCCACGATGCTGCAAGAACTGGGCATCGGCCAAGTCGTCCGACGCACCGGCGATCTTTGGCGCGGGGCACCGGGCTGCTCTTTGACCACCACGACCCATCTGATTGCGGATCGTCCCGAATTGGTTCAACGCATGGTCGATGCCTATGTTGAGGGAGCCAAGTACGTCGAGCAAAACCCCGAAGAAGCGGCAGCGATCGGCGGCGAATACATCGGCGTCAATGCGCGCTTCGTTCGTTCCGCCTTGCGTTCAAATCGCCCGAATATCCACGCCTTGGAACAGACCGAATCCATGAACAGCATCATCGCCCTGATGATGCAGATGGACTACCTCGATCAGCACCCCGGCTGTTGCTATTACGATCAACGTTTTCTCGCCAAGGCGCTCGGCTAGGAACGGCGCGGCAGTCATTGTCGTCTTTAGCTCCGCGAAAGAACGTCCTTTCGCGGAGCGAAAGACGACAATGCGACACTTATTGCTGCTCCCGTCCGCTTCAGCTTCAGCATGTCGCTTGCGAATCTCGAATGTCCAACCCGATCCTCACCTGTTGTGCTTTCTCTTTCGGCTATGGACCGGCGGCCAAGCTTGTCCTCGTCGCGAAGCGTGTTCGTGCGCTGGGCCTTCGTCCGGTGTTCCTGGGCAACGGCATCGCGCATGAACTGGCGGCTCGCGATGACGTGTTCGACGATGTCATTCGAGCCGCGCCGACTGATCCCCGAACGAGCGACATCATTCGAGCATCTCGTGGCTTACTTTCGATGATGGATCGTGATTTCGCCGAGGTCGCATTGGCGATTGGCCAGCCGGTCTACATGGCCGACAGTTTGTTTTGGATGCGAGCCACTCTGCCCCCCTCGTTTCACCGAGCCCGCCGCCTGTGGGTGCAGCGTTTCCCGCTGAGTCACGGCAACGGTCCACCGTTGCCAGCGAATGCGACGGCGGTCGGGCCGATCGTGCGACCGATGTTGCCTCGCCCGCTCGCCGAGCGGACGCGCCTGGTGATCAATTTGGGGGGCTGTGAATCGCCGGTGGCCTCGACCGCAGACGACACCTCCTACCTGGATTTCGTCGTTCGCGGGATCATCACCAGCAAACTGCTCTCCGAGTTCGGCGGCGAGGCAATGCTGCTGGCCGGTGATCGAGTGGTCGCACGGCTGCAACATCGCTACGCAGGAAATGGCCTCACGTTCGCCTCGGTCAGCCATGACGCGGCGCTGGCGCTGCTGCTGGAGGCACGGCTGGTGCTCACCGCGCCCGGTTTGACGACGAGCCTCGAATGCTTTCAGCTCCGCGTGCCGACATTGTTTTTGCCCCCGCAGAATTACTCGCAATGGCGAATCTTAGAACGTTGGCGTGAACTCACACTCGCGCCGGCAGCGATGCACTGGTCGGATTTTCTGGCCAGTGGGCCGTTCCCAGAACAACTGCCAGAAGCAGAGCGGTCGCCATTCGTGCGACAGGTCATTCAGCGACTGGCCAGTCGCATCGATATCGCCAATGCCTTTTCCCAGTCCCTGCTCGATGGCGCGGCTGGCGATCAAACGGCACTCGCTGATCGGCAGCATGTGTATTTTGAGTCGCTCGGCGACAACGGCGTCGAACAGATTTCGCGTGATTTGGTGGAGATTGTTTAACCCCATTTTCCGCACCCCATCCTACGCTTCAAGCGATCGGGCGTCGTCGGCAAGTTGTTCGGCGTCAGTCTGGCGGTCGCGGGAGCAAGCGAAGCAGGGTTTCGGCAGGTGTCGGTAGTTCGAGTTGGCGG
>JANNDA010000016.1:0-3470 GCA_031387195.1 Planctomyces sp.
TACGGAGCACTCGATCGTCCGATTCACGTACCGCCTAATTTGTCGCGAGAGCAGTTGGCCGATTACACCGCTCGCGTTCAACAAGCGATGGACCGACTGCACGAACAACTCGACGACTGGATCGCCGGGCGGATTGAGGCCGTTGAATTCAGTCAGACTGACTCACAGAAAGTGGCGGCGTAACTCACCGAGCCGGTGCCTGACCCCTGTCTTCAAACCACGGAACAACACAGCCCCATGTGCCGATTCATCTGCTTGACTCTCGTTACGTTGTTGTTTCTCTCTTTCACCGCAGCGATCCAAGCAGCCGCCCCCTCGAAACCGATCGAAGCTGACATCCTGCTCAAAGGGGGGACCCTCTTCGATGGATCAGGCGCGCCGGGCAAAGTCGGTGACGTCGCGATCAATGATGACAAGATCGTCGGCGTCGGCTCGTTCCCCGTGAAATCGGCGAAACAGGAAATCGACTGCCACGGACTCATCATCGCGCCCGGATTTATTGATCTGCATAACCACAGCGACTCGCAAATCGTCGCCGCCAAGATGCGAGCGAACGTCAACTTTCTCATGCAAGGCTGCACGACGATTGTCACGGGGAACTGCGGCTCCGGGCCGATCGACGTTGCCGAGTATCTTGCCAAGATCAACGCCGACGGCGCGGGGACGAACGTCGCCCACTTGCTGCCTCAAGGTGGATTGCGAAGTCATGTCGTCGGTACTGCTCAGCGAGCCGCCAAGCCAGCGGAGATCGCGAAGATGCGCGACCTCGCCGACAAGGCGATGCGTGACGGCGCGTGGGGTATGACGACGGGACTCATCTACGTTCCCAGCAGTTATGCCGATACGGCGGAGTTGATCGAAATCGCGAAGGTCATCGGCAAGCACGGCGGCATCTATGCCAGTCACATTCGCGGCGAAGGGAAAGACCTGCTGCAGTCGGTCCAAGAGGCAATCAAGATCGGCCGCGAGACGGACTGTCCGATTCACATCTCGCATTTCAAAGCGAGCGGCGAGGAAGCGTGGGGACTCGTTCGACCTGCATCGGAGATGATCGAGTCCGCGCGGAAAGAGGGATTCCAAGTCACCGCCGACCAATATCCCTACATCGCGTCAAGCACTTCGCTCGATGCAACGTTGCTACCGACATGGTCGCTGGCCGGTGGTCGAGACAAGCTGCTCGAACGGCTCAAAGACAAAAAACAGGCGGCACGCATTCGAGAGTTCGTCGCCAAGAAATTGGAACACGCGCGCGACGGAGCGGCGATCAAACTCACGTCACATGCCGCGAAGCCCGCTTGGGTCGGTCGCAGTCTGGCGGAGATTGCGGACTCGGAGAAATCGACTCCGCTCGACATCGCGATCACGATCTTCCGCAACGGCGGAGCGGGTATCGTCAACTTTGGCATGAGCGAAGAAGATGTCCGCTTCGTGATGCAACAGCCGTGGGTTGCGACAGCATCTGATGGCCGAGCCTATCTCCCTTCCTCCGACAAACCGCATCCGCGCAGTTACGGCACGTTCCCCCGCAAACTCGGCGAGTACGCTTTGAAGGAAAAAGTAATTTCTCTCGAAGCGGCGATCCGGTCCTGCACCTCGCTTCCGGCAGAGATCCTCGGCCTCACCGATCGCGGGCTGCTGAAAGTTGGCCAGTTCGCGGACGTCGTCGTTTTCGATCCGACAACGCTCCGTGACACTGCGACCTTCGACGAGCCGCATCAATACGCCACCGGCATGAAGTTCGTCTTCGTCAACGGTGAAGCGGCAGTTCGTGACGGCGAGTCCACCGGAGCGCTGGCCGGCAGAGGACTCAAGCGACCGGTCGTGAAACGGAAATAGGCCACAAGCAACCGCAGCCCCCTGGCCCCACTGAGCTTGCCTCAGTGGAATCTACACAACTACGTAGCCATCACGCTCCGCGTGACGAGCCGGACGCTTCAAACAGCTTCAGTTCTGGCGAAAATCGTTGTCTGTTGGGAGCGACCGGCTCGTCACGCGGAGCGATGACGGCTACGTAATTCTTCGGCTTCGCCGAATTGTGTAGAGACCAATGAGGCAAGTTCAGTGGGGGTTGTCAGGACATCGCGAATTTCAGGGCTTCGCTTTGACTAGGCTGAGGTTCGTGTACTTGGGCAATTCACCGACGAGCGGTCGGGCGTAATCGAGAAACGCTTTCGTGACGAACAGCCCGTTCTTGGAAATGAAGTTGTCGGGCATGGGTCGTTCGTGATTGGCGACCTCGGAAAGTGGCATCGTGCCGAATCCAGCTCGGTACGGTTCGCCCGGTTTGGATTCGCGCGTGATCGTGACCATCACGCCGCTGTTTCCTTTCTCGGCGAGCTTCACCGCTTGCTTGCCGCAGCCGTAGGCTTCGTTGATGTCGAGCGGAACGACTCGGTCGGCGGCACACATTTGCAGCGATTCGGTCACTTGGAATTCACCGCGCCAACCGAATTCGTCGCTGATCAACCGATGCAGTTGCATGGCCGCGCTGGTGCCTCCCATCGCCCCGAATTCGACGTTGTTGAATTTGTCCCGCGTCTGAGAAGCGCTCACCGGCGAGCCGTCGGCGTTCGTGATTCCTTCGCCACAGACGATCGACACGAAGCCGAATTTCTTGTGAGCCTGTGACACCGCCGTGAGAAATTGATCGCGTTGAAATGGCCGCTCAGGCAGCAGCAGGATGTGTGGCGGATCAGCCGGATTCGACTTCGCCAGCGCGGCTGCGGCGGGGAGCCAACCGGCGCTGCGGCCGACCGTTTGAAAGATCGTGAATTGATCGACTCGCTGCATGTCCCGTGCGAGCAGTCCGGCTTGCAGGACGCTCAGTGCGACGAACCGCGCGGCGCTCGGATAGCCCGGTGTGTGATCCGTTCCGAAGAGGTCGTTATCGACGGTCTTCGAGACGCCGACGCCGTGCATTTCGTAACCTTGGCTGCGAGCGTACTCGACAACCCGATGGATCGTGTCCATCGTGTCGTTGCCGCCGATCATGAAGAGGTATCGCACGTCGAACTTCTTCAGACATTTCAGTACCGCAGCGAAGTGCTCGTCTTTGAGTTTGAGGCGACTCGAACCGAGCACGCTGCTGGGGGTCGTTCGCAGTTCTTTCCAGGTTTCCGGCGGCTCGGTACCAAGATCCAGCAGCACTTGATTGAGCACCCCTTCGATGCCAAAACGCATCCCGAAGACTCGGCCGATCGTTTTGCTTTTCAATGCCGCTTCCACGACGCCCGCGAGCGACGCATTGATCACCGAAGTTGGTCCACCCGACTGCCCGACAAGCGCATTACCTCGAAGCATGAATTGTCCTTGAAGAAGATTCCGCACGACGGCTGGTTGATCCGATTCACCTAACGGCGTAGTTTGCCTACTCCAGAAAGTAACCGCTGAAAAATCAAGCGAAGTAAACGCTTAAGTCGGCGAAGCCGCAACGAAAGTATCCCGAAGCGTCAGCGAGGGCGAACGCTCCA
>JANNDA010000024.1:0-1739 GCA_031387195.1 Planctomyces sp.
GATGGCATTACTCAGGCTCGCTGATGGCGTGAAGGAGTCGCAGCTTGAGTTCTTCATTGCTGTCGAATTCGTGGTTGAAGACGGCGTCGAAGATTTCCCGCAAGAGATCCTTTTCGATCCTCCCGGCGGCGACGTGGTAGCTCACGTTCTCCATCTGGCGGATGAACTCTCCGACGAACACGTAGCCGTTGAATAACAGCATCTGGGCACAGAGGGAAATCGCCAGCCGCTTGTTGCCGTCCGCGAAGCAATGAAATTTGTTGGTACAGAAGAAGAGGTGCGTCAGCTTATCAACGAGAGTCGGATACCAGTTGTCGTTCTGAATGTTTTTCAGAACGCCGTCGAGTTGGCCGACATCGAATTGGCCGAGCGCACCGCCGCCGCTGACCTCGATGGTCAGTTGGTGCGTTTCGATTGCCTGTTCCAGCGTGAGATATCTGAGCGCCATCACTCACGCTCCTTGAGCCGCTTGAAGACGTCCTGAGCTTCCTCCAGACGATCCTTCAACTCCTGGCTCTTCTCGCCGAGGAATCGTTCAAAGTCGGTGGCTTCGACGGGTGTGATGTATTCTGTAAGTTGTTGATGGAGCGCGTCGCGGAACGCAAGATCGCGGCTGGCCATCTTGTTGCGAGCGGAGTCGATCAGCGGTGTGAGCAGAGGCTGATTCTCGAAGTCTTGAATCAGCCCATCGACTTCAGAGGGTTGCAGAGGCCGTCCCTTTTCGGCGACGGCCTTCCGCAGCAAGTCAGCCAGACCACATTCGTAGGCCGCGATGAGATCGAGCACTTCCGAATAGAACGTATCGCGTGTCTTGTCGCGTTCATTGAGGCGGAGCAACTGCCGATATTCTTTGGCCTTCTCTCGAAAGATGCTCTCGTAGACTTTGTCCGTGTAGATGGGGTATTTGAAATTGCCCATCGCCACGCAGTCACGCAGGGCGTCCGTGAACTGCTTGCGATAGTCCTCACCTCGGAACCACGCCTGCACGAAGTCTTCATCGCGTTGGTTGATGTACTTGGTGCTTCCTCCGGTTCGTTGATTGATGACATCCATCGCGATATCGAGAACCAACTGCCGGAGCATTCGGGCTCGATGGCTGTCGGTAAGCAGCATCCCGATGTTCAAAAAGGAGCGAAAATTGAACAGTCCAAGATTGACGGATTTGTGACCGACATTGATGTCGGTCACATCCTGAGCCGAAATCGCTAACTTGAATTCCTGCAACCGATTGCCGCGAATGACCTCATACCCGTTTTGGCTCAATTCCTCGGCGTTTTGTTCGAGGCAGCGCTCAATCGTGCGCGGATCGACCTCGAAGAATGCGGCGATCTGCTCCTTGAGGACGCGCGGGCTGCCTTCAAAGTTCACTCCACGAAGTTGCGACGCCTTCTGGATTTCCGTGACGGCAAACGGATTGTTGAGGATGTTCTGCCGGTCCACCGGCGAGTCGGTCAGGTCTTTGGGCATGGTGGTTACTCCCGGCTGACGCTTGGCTGCATTCGTTCGCTGAAGTTGAGTGCCGCAGTTTGGTCATCGTGACACTCAGAATGCCACTCCACTGCGGAGTTGGTCAGTCATCTGCCAGATGCGGTCGATCTCACCGCGTTCAATCACGTCCAACGGCTTGAGGCCGTCGAACGCATCATTGGGGGCAGTCAGCCACGGGCCGATGGCGGAAGACTCAATGACATCTTCGAGCGCCTTGAAAAGTCGCTGAAGTTGGGCGTGTGAATTCGCTC
>JANNDA010000089.1:0-6950 GCA_031387195.1 Planctomyces sp.
CTGAGGCGGGACGCCTCAGCCACGTTAGCTCCCTGCGGCGCGTCAGAGGGCGGAAGCTCCACATCGCCAAATCGTTCTTCCAATTCGCTCAACAGATTCGCGGACAAAGCGTGCAAGCCAAGCTGTTCCCACAGTCGCAACAACCGGACGGTCGCAGCGGCCGCGACACGTGGATCGCTTTGCAAACGATCGTGAATCAGCAGCAATTCCGCTTCTTGAAACTCGCCACGCTGAATGAGCAACTCCGCCAAATCAAAACGGAGTTCCGTCGTCAGCGGCCAGTCAGCATGAATCGACGCGAAGCGACGCAACGCCACGAGATCGCGCGACCCCAACAACTTCTCTCGTTCACGCTGCTGCTCGTCATGAACTCGACTCGCTTCCTCAGGATTCTTGTCCACACGAGTCTGCACTTGCCGCATCACGCCGCGAGCCCACGTCTCAACCGACACCACAAACTGCTCGTGTTCTTCCAATTCCATGTCTTGCTCAATCGGCAAGCTGGCCAACTCACGGGCCGACTGCACCGTCTTGACCGGATCACTCAACAGCGAGACTTCGCACTGCCGCTTCAACAGACGCGCTCGTTCCGCGGTTGTCTTCGCCAGCGGTTCCAGTTGAGCCAACATCAACTCCGCTTGATGCGGCTGACGATCCAGTTCGATGTACAGCGACTCTCGCAGTTGCCGCTCCGCCTGCTGCCGCAACTGCGCCGGCAAGTTCTGTTTGAGCACGTCCTGCAATTCGGCGATCGACGAACCTCCCGCACCGAGCAGCATCGATAATTCCGCTTGTTTTAACTTCTGCTCGATTGATGTCGGCTGCTTTGGCATCGACGCCAACACCGCGTGAGCCTGCGGATACGCGACCAATTGGCTCGGCCCCAGCGACAGAATGATGTCTTGCGTGGCGATCAGATTTCCCGGCCACGTAAACGGCAAACTCTCCGCAGCCGATAACGCCGAAGACTTGCTCGGTTCAGGTGACTCAATCGTCCGACGCAACGCGAGCCCCCGATCGTGTCCCGTCGCCAATTCCAGTTGCGCAACACGTCCGGACTTGAGCGGGACGAGATAGTGATCGCCGACACGAACGCCTCGTCCAGTGATCGTCCCCAATCGCTGCGTCCAAACCGTCTCCGCAGCCGCCCCCCCCGTTTGCCCTTCGAGCGAAAACGGGATCGCCCGCACCTCACGAGATCCGATCAAAATGACCAACTCGTCCGTCACCGCAGCGACCGCCAACGCCTCGCCTCGCGCCACCTTCCACAGCAAACGACCGGTCATCAGATCCAAGCCATGAATGTGATCCGCCCCACGCGGCAACAGTACAACACAACCACGATGAATCACGGGCCATGACGACATCCCGCCCCAACGTTCTGGCTCAAACTGTTGTTCGGTGCTTTGTCCTGCTCGATCCGAGTAAACCCAGCGTTGTCGGCCCGTGACCAAGTCGATGCCGACCACTAAATTCAATTGCGTGTTGCCAAAATTCGGCCCGACGATTCGACCGAGTTCCAGGGGGCAGACCAACATCCCATCCGCCACCGACGGCGTGCCGACTGGGTTCCGGCGCGGCTTTTGATCGGCGCGAAAGAACGGCTGATCGACCAACGCCAGACCCTGCCCCCAAAGCAATTCTCCGGACTGCGCGTCGATTGCCAGCAAGCTGAGTTGTCCCACCTTTTGCGCATCAAAACTGCCCCGCGAGAACAATTCAGCGATCACGTACAAGCAGCCATCAACGACCACTGGCGATCCCAGAAATTGAGCGCTGGTCCCCGATCCGGCGAGCTTCCCCGCCACCGTCGGTCCCTCCAAGACCCAAGCAGGCTTGATCTCACGAACGCTGGCCGGCGCATCCTCTGTCGCCGCGATCGGCAGCGCGATGAGCCGTGTCAACACGCGCAAACTTTGGCCATCGCCGAAGAACTCATCCGTCACATCCTTTTCGACATCCGCTTTCATCAACGGATCGTTCGCCTCCGCCGCGATTGCTTCGACCGCGAAAACGAGACGCCCATCGGTCGATAACGTGCCCAACGCCGAGTTGCTGGCGTAAGCCTCTTGAACCGCTTTCGCCAAGTCACGATCGTTCGGTGATTGCTGCGCCACAGCGCGAACCAAGTCGTCCGTCGGCAACCGAGTTCGGTATCGCCATACGAGTCGTCCCGAACTCAATTCCAACGCCGAGATCCCCTGATGATCGCGCACGACAACCTGATCGCGAACGACCACCGGCTCGCTGGCGACCGCCAGCAGCGGATGATGATGTTCCTCCTGCCAACTCAACCATTCCTGCTGTTGAATCAGTTCCCCAGCGCCGCTGAAGAGCGGTGCGGACCACAGCGGATTCAACCACGGAACGCTCCCCGATCGCGCCGTATTGCGTGACAAACTGCCGGTCGGCATCAGCCATTCGCCGGTTGCCGACGCGCGCGAATTCAACTTCAGCGCATCGACAAACTCTGCCGCTTGCCCCGAACTTCGTAGCTCGCCCGCAATTTTCAGCGTCGAGTCATTCAACTGACTGAGCACCTCGTTCGCGCGGCTGTCATTGCCCGCAGCCCGCAGCGCAATCGCTGCCTGCATTCGCTCGGCCGCTGTGATCCGCTCCTGATGAGCCGGTTCCGCCAGCAAGCGTTCCCACATCCTCGCAGCCGTGCGTGCCTCACCTTGATCGAGCCACCGCGTCGCCAGCCACCGCGCCGCTTCGAATCCCGCAGCCGTGTGAAAAAACCGCCGCGAGACTTCCGCCGCATCCGTCGGATGACCAGTTGCTTTCGCTCGCTCGAACAGTTGCCGCGCTTGTGTGCCGAAAAGTTTTTCGTAGATCACACGATCATTCGGCGACAGTGAGCTGATCATCCTCAATGCCTCGAACCGCACTTCCACCAGCGGCCCCGTCGATTGCAAGCGGACGAAGCCATCGTCGCCACGATCCAGAATCCGCTGCACCAGCGTCAGGCCCTCGGCCACTTTGCCCGCATCCAATCGCGTGCGAGCATCTCTCAACCAGCGTCGCAGAGTCACATCATTGTTGAGATGCGTCACCCCTGGCGGAACGATCGTCTCGGCGTTGAGGTCGATGAGTAACGAGCCCTTTTGAAATGCGAAAACGCTGACGCTGGCGAATGCCATTGCGATCCAAACCAGCGTTCCAGTTCGCAAGTGACGCATCATTGAATGGACCCGCCAATGAGAATGTGTCGGCGATATTGGTGGAATCGTCTGAGCGCAAGGCGACAAGCCACTGCACGTCGCGATTGTGCCGCGAGCGTTCGGAAGTGCCAATGCCAGTCGGTGGCTCCACCAGTTGGACCACAACGCACTCATGTTGAGCCGTTTTTCGTAGTCTGATAAAAGCCCGCGCATCAGCGATGGCGTTGTACCGAACGCGAGGGACAGTGGCGCAAACCCCACCGAGCTTGCCTCGGTGGTTTTTGGGCTTTTGCACTACGCTGGTATCGCACTTGTAGTGCAAAGGCCCGTTTCCACCGAGGCAAACTCGGTGGGGTTTGTGCCATCTTCACCCGTGCGCGGTCGAGAGAGACACTCGGAGAAAGTTAATGCAGCGCGTGCGGCTGGGTGTGGTGATCAACGGAACGGGCGACGGCGGAGCCGAGCGGATGCTGGCGCGCGTGTTGACTCGGCTGCGGCCGGACGAGTTCGACCTGAAAGTCTTTTCGTTGAACGAGTATGGCACGGCAGGGAAGCAACTGACCGATGCCGGCATTCCGGTCCACGCGATGGAACTGCTGAATCGACGGGTGAATCCGCTGGATATCGCCGTCGTGGCGCGAGAACTCAAGCGGTTCCAACCGGATGTCGTGCAATGCTGGATGTACCTCGGCAATCTTTATGGCGGCCTGGCCGCAAAGCTGGTGAGACGTGACTTGCCCATCCTCTGGAACATCCGCCACAGCACACTCGATCCGCAACTCGATTCGCGCTCGCTGCGTTTTTCTGCCTGGATCGGCGGCAAGCTCTCACGCTGGATACCGAACCGCATCATCCTCAATTCCGAAGCCGCTAGAGCGGCGCATCGGCAAGTCGGATACGTGGACGACAAGTTGGAGGTAATCCCCAACGGTTTCGACACCGACTCGTTTTGTCCCGACCCGATCTCACGTCAACAAATCCGTGAGGAATTGGGCCTCACCAACGACACCCCGCTCGTCGGCATCGTGGGCCGGTTTCATCCCAACAAAGATCATCGAACCTTTGTGCAAGCGGCCCGCGTCGTAGCCGAGCGACTGCCGAACGCTCATTTCGTCCTCGTGGGCTACGACCAAGTCTTCACGCTGGCGGATCTCTGGAGTTGGATCGACGCGGTGGGCCTGTGCGATCGGTTTCATCTCTTAGGGAAACGCAGCGATGTGGCGGCCATTGATGCCAGCTTGGATGTCGCTGTCTGCTCATCGACCACGGAAGGCTTTCCGAATGTCATCGGCGAGGCGATGTCTTGTGGCGTCCCCTGCGTGGCGACCGACGTCGGAGAATGTCGCGAAGTCGTCGGCGACACAGGCCGGATTGTGCCGAAGCAAGACCCACACTCGTTGGGTCATGCGATTGCCGACTTGCTGAGCTTGTCGCACGAGGCTCGTGCCACCTTGGGTCACGCGGCTCGACAACGAGTCGTCGAGCGTTACGACATCGACCAGATCGTCTCGCGCTATCGGAAACTGTGGCGTGAGACCGCAGGCGTTTCAGATGAAGCAGCACCACCTCGCGCCGGGCTTCGTGCCGCCTAAGCCGCTGCACGCAACGCTGGTCGCAACAGGTAATTCAGAATCAGCTCAAACGACAAGAACTCTTCCAGATCATCCGCTGGAATCTGTCTCTGAAACGTTTCTTCAACGACGCTGACGAGCGTCAGCGTGGCCAGCGAATCCCACTGCGCCACCGTATTGACCGACGCAGTGCGGAGTTGTTTTCGCGGGACATCGGGAAACACCACGGCTAGGCAGTCTTCAAGCTGCGTGACGATTTCTGTTGAGTGAGTCATGTGACAGCACCTTTGCATAAAGAGAGGGACAACCAGAATTGAAAGCCGATCGAGTCAACGTGATCGGCTGGTTTGGATTCACAGCGACGAACGCGGCGAGGAGTTCGCAGAGGGGCGCGTTGCGGTCAGTCGGCTGAACGTCGAGCAACAGTTGATCGACACCGAACCGCTCGAAGCACGCTTGTAAGACTTGATGTTCGATGCGCCGGGAAAACGCGCGGCAGCTCAGCACCCACACGTCGATCCACGGCAGGCCGTCTCGCCAATGACCGGCCAGAACCGAAACTTTCCCCAACGGGGCGTACTTGTCGGCATATCGAACGGACAACAAAAACGCTTGCGGATCGGACATCCGGCGTCGCCACTCGGTTTCATCCAACCGCCGGCCGTTCAAATTGAATTGATTCGTCTTGTTGATCAGCTCAAAGCAACGTTCGTCCGGCGTGTTCCATTCGAGCGTGATTTCCGCGTCCGCTTGCCGGAGAAATTCTTCAGGGTCCGTCCCTGTCAGTGGCACGGCACCGCCGTCACGCAGACTGCTGACTCGCAATTGGTCTTCGAGCGTGACGGTCGTTTTTCCGAACTGATCTCGCAACTCGCCCACCAGTCGCACGATCGCTTCCGCATCGCCGGTGGGGAATTGTCGGCAGCGGATGCCAGGAACACCGGCGGCCACTTCGGCTAGTTCGATCGGACTGTCATCCACAAACAAGACGCTGTCCGCACCGATGTTCCACGTCTGCAAAATTCGGCGAACTGATTCCGACTTCGCTCCCCAATTCGCTTCGATCGGAAACAGCGACTCGCGCGGCACGACCAAGTCCTCGCGCTGCAAACCTTGTTGTGCGATGGCCGGATCGTTTTTGCTGGCCACTCCGATGAGCACTCCCAGTTCGCTCAATGAGGCCAACATCTCTTGGTAAATCGCGTGTGCCTGCGTCTTGTGGTCCAAGTCCCAAGAGATTCCTTGAACGCCATCTTCTCCCACGATCCCCGACCACAGCGTGTTGTCGAGATCCGTGATGATTCCCTTCAACGGAACGGCGGGACGCAGCAGACCGGCCAGCGCTCCCGCGAGCATGACGACATAATCCAGCCGATACGGAAATCCGGTTCTCAGATCACTGGCGACGTCGTGCCGCGCGCTGATCGGAGAAAGAATCTCCAACTGTTGTGAGTCCACAATCCGCACGTCGGACACCGCCACCAATTCCGCCGCGAAATCTGCGACCAGTCTGCGTAGCTCCAACGCAGCGGGTGCCGATCGCCCACGTGGCGGCGGAAACATGGGGGGCAGCGGCAACGTCGGCAGCGACAACACGACCGACGTGCGTTGAGCCAGCTCCGTCAACAACGCGGTCAGTTGTCCCAATCGCTGTCGCACCGACGACAGAATGTCCGCCGTGCGATCCGTTCGCCAACCATGAGTGCTCCGCCAACCCAGCCGTGCGTCGAGGTCGCTCCATTCCAACGGAACGGCCACACCATCTGGCGGGTTGTCCAAGAGTTTTTGCAATGTGCCCGGCACATCACCGAACAAACCGATTTCGACGTCGATCCGGCCCGATGCCGTGCGCTCGGTCAACTGTGCGGCAAGAAAGGTTTTCAAATGCAACGGCGTGAAACCACACGCCAGCGCAAAACGCAGCCGCGTCGAATCCGCCGCGCGGGCATTGATGATTCGCAATGCTTCCACAAGTGTCACAACAAGCTCCTGACGATCGCGCAAAGGGGCGGGCTTTTAGGACGCTTCGCCGACAAGGGTCAAGATCAGCGATCGTGACTCTGGCCTGTCGGGCGCACGACACACTCTGCGCGGTAGGGTGGGACAAGCCGCTTCGGTGCCGGCCCACCAAACTTATTCACAAGGAGATCCACGTCCCCGCCCGCAAAGCGTTGAGCATCTTTCGTCCAATTGATGGTGGGCCGGCGGTCGAAGC
>JANNDA010000093.1:0-2979 GCA_031387195.1 Planctomyces sp.
CACAAGAACTGAAGACCGCGATCGACTATTTGAATGAACCCGGCACGGCCGCGAATGCGAATTATCAAGACCTCATTTGGGCGTTGATCAACACGAAAGAATTCTTGTTTAACCATTAGCTCGAGATACAGACGTCATAAAGATGAGTGCTCCTCCTATTGTCTTGTCGTCAATCAGCCGATCCAATGAGTCGCCGACATGAGATACCGATTCCTGTGGGACGATGAACCGGAAGTTGGAAATGTTGACCACATCGCCGAGCATGGCCTGACCACCGACGACGTCGAATCCGCTTTCGAGGACATTCAGAAACACACCACCAGTCGCTCATCACGCCGCCCGGCGATCTGGGGAGTCACCGACGATGGCCGAATGGTCTTCGTGGCTTACGAAGTGATCGACAAAGACGAGAATCTGATCTACGTCCACACCGCGTTTGAAAAGGAGTCCGACTGATGCCAGCCACGAAGTCACCGCCGAAACGTCGCAAGCCGCTCCCGTCTGCGACAGCAGCGCGGGGTCACCAGCGGTTGCCAACTCCCAAAGTGACAGCCGAACAACTGGCGGCTCTGCGTGAACGCTCCCAGCAGGTCCGAGCCGACGTGGCCGCACACCGCGCCGAGATCGAAGCCGAAGGTGACGGTGTCATCGCCGAAGGTCTCGCGACCGGCTCGCTGGTGAAAGTCTCTGTCCTGCTGAAAGGTGGTGACGATGACCGCCTCGTCCAAGCGATTGACGAATATGCCCAACAACACGGACTCCAAAGCCGCTCCCACGTCGTCCGCGTCGCCCTCGCCAAGCTGCTCAAGCTCAACGTCACTACCCCCAAGTGGGGTTGGCAAAAAGGCCGAGCACGAAAGGAACCGAACGGGTGATTCGCCGAATGATTGCCGATGAGAAGCCGGTCAATGCCGAAAATGGACCGGTCGAGGAAACCTCAAGACATCGTCAACAAATTCATGGAACCATTCGTGACCAATCAAGAAACCAAGTACCACTTAAGTCTAGCAGGGGAGTTCTTCGTCGCCGCTGAACTTCAACGTCGAGGAATATCCGCTGCTGTCACATACGGGAACGCGAAGAAAGCCGATGTGGTGGCGTTTTCCACGACCGGTGAAAAGGCAGTCGTAATCGAAGTCAAATGCACATCCCAAACAAGGTGGGTTGTTGGCGGCGTTGTTCCGCCACCGTCGTCCAAGCCGTGGGTTTTCGTCTATGTCCCGAAAGATGAATTCGAAGCACCCATTTTTTACATCCTCCTTCAATCGGAACTGCACGACTTACTCGCTCCGGGAGACAAGAAGTACAGATCACGCTTCAAGGAGAAGTGGGGCGAGGAATACGGAGATCGTCGTGGAGTTGTGAACTTGAATCGTGCGGAAGCCAAGCCGTTTCACAATGGCTGGGAACGAAAGGGCTGGGAACGAATCAAGAGCCTTTTGGGGTAACGAGGAAGCGATGCCTTCTGCGGCTGCCTTACTACATCGCGATGAAACTTTACGAGTGTGTTTTTTGTTTTACGATTGGGTGCATGATGATTGAAACCGCTAACTTTCTGCGTCTCCGGTCGATTCTGCTGCAGGTGATCTTTTATTGCATTCCATCCATGACGTTCGCGCAATCTGTGGGCCTGCCAGCCCCACGATTGCTGACGACGATTCCGATGGGTGCCAAAGTCGGGTCTCAGGTCGAGGTCACGATTGGCGGCGAGCACATCGACGACGCCGACGAACTGACGTTCTCAGATCGGCGGATCACCGCGGCTCGCAAGCTGAATGCGGCGGGGCAGCCGGAGCCGAACAAGTATGTCGTGACGATTGCCGCTGATTGCCCGGTCGGGATTCATGAGGCGCGTGTGATGACGCGGTTGGGGATTTCGTCCTCGCGAGCGTTCTGCGTCGGCACGCTCGATGAAGCGGTGCAGACGAAGGCCAACACGACGTTGGCGACGGCGATGGAGTTGAAGGTCAACTCGATCTGCAACGCCACGATGACTCAGCGGGCGGTCGATCATTACGTCTTTGAAGCCCGCAAGGGGCAGCGAGTCATCGTTGACTGTGCGACGCGCGGGATTGATTCCAAGCTCGATGCGGTCGTGATCATCGCTGATGCCGCCGGTCGCGATCTGCTAGTGGAACGTCGAGGCGGCGTGCTCGACTTCACCGTGCCAACCGACGGCAAGTATGTGATCAAGGTCCATGAACTGACCTTCAAAGGCGGGCAGGCGTATTACTACCGCTTGGCCGTGTCGGAGTTGCCAGTCGGAGCACCGATTGTGCGGCTGCCATCGACGAAGCCGGTGAACTCGTTCTCGTGGCCGCCGCAAGGTCTCAAAGAACAGGCCGAGCTGGCCGAAAGCGAGCCGAACAACGATCGCACGAAGGCTCAAAAGATTTCGCTGCCGTGCGACATATCGGGGAGTTTCTTCCCGGCGGCAGATGTCGATGTCTTCGAGTTCGAAGCCAAGAAGGGAGACGTCTGGTGGGTTGAGGTCGCGTCCGAGCGATTCGGTTTGCCGACCGATCCGTCGATCCTCGTGCAGCATGTCGCTCGCACCGGCGATATCGAGAAGCTGACGGACGTGGCCGAGTTCAGCGACATCCCCAGTCCCGTGAAGGTGTCGAGCAACGGCTATGCCTACGACGGCCCGCCGTACAACGCCGGATCAGCGGACATCCTCGGCAAGCTGGAGATCAAGGAAGATGGACTGCATCGACTGCAACTCTCCGACCTGTTCGGCGGGACGCGCAACGATCCGAAGAATGTCTATCGACTTGTCATCCGCAAAGCGGCTCCCGACTTCGCCGTCGTCGCGTGGGCGCTGCACATGGAACTGCGAAATGGCGATCGCAACGCGGTCTCGAAGCCGTTGGCTCTCCGCGGCGGAGCGACGATGGCGCTCGAAGTCATCACCATTCGTCGCGACGGGTTCGATGGTGACATCGATCTCGCGATGGAAGGTCTTCCGGAAGGTGTCAC
>JANNDA010000135.1:0-2276 GCA_031387195.1 Planctomyces sp.
ATCCAGACGGACATTTGGGTCCGCTTCCAAAAGCTACGCGGCAACCGCTGCGTCTTCGTTTGTGCGGACGACACGCACGGCACGGCGATCATGATTCGAGCTCGGCAGGAGGGCCGCTCCGAAGAGGCGCTCATCGCCGATATGCGAGCCGCTCACGTCCGCGACTTCGCCGGGTTCGATATCGAGTTCGACAACTACGGCAGCACGAACAGCGAAACGAATCGCGAACTCTGCCACAAACTTTGGGCCGAACTTCGCAAAGGGGACTACGTCATCGAGAAATCGGTCACGCAGCTTTTCGATCCGAAGGCCGGCACGTTTTTGGCCGACCGGTTTGTCAAAGGGACTTGTCCGAAATGTGGCGCGGCCGACCAATACGGCGACAACTGCGACAAATGTGGTTCGACCTACTCGCCCGCCGACTTGATCAACCCGATCAGCACGCTGTCCGGAGCCACTCCAGAGCTGCGCTCAGCCAATCACCTCTTCATCAGTATCGAGAAGCTGCACAGCTTTCTCGAAGAGTGGACGCAATCGGGCGAGCACTTGCAGTCGGAAGTGGCCAACTACCTCAAAGGGCATTTTCTCGGCGAACCGTTGCGTGACTGGGACGTTTCACGCCCAGCCCCGTACTTCGGATTCGAGATTCCCGACAGCCCCGGCAACTATTGGTATGTCTGGTTCGATGCGCCGATCGGCTACATGGCCTCGACGTTGGAGTGGTGCCAGAAGCACGGCGAGAACTTCGACGATTGGTGGCGAGATGACAAATCTCAAATTTCAAATTTGAGATCTGAGATTCATCACTTCATCGGCAAAGACATCACCTACTTTCACACCTTGTTCTGGCCAGCGATGCTGAAGGCGTCTGACTGCAAACTGCCGACGAAGGTTCACATTCACGGCTTCCTGACGGTCGGTGGCGAGAAGATGTCGAAGTCCAAAGGGACGTTCGTACAAGCGACGGCCTATCTGAAGCATCTCGACCCGGCTTATCTACGGTACTACTACGCCTCAAAGCTCGGCCCGCGACTCGATGACCTCGACCTGAGCCTCGATGAATTCGTCGATAAGACGAACAAGCAACTCGTCGGCGGCGTCGTGAACATCGCCGCGCGCACGGCCAAGTTTGTCGGCGGCCAGACGTTGTGTGAGACGTATCCCGCCGATGGTGGCCTGTTCCTGTTCGCGGCTGCTGCGGGTGAAACGATTGCCGAGGCTTACGAGCGTTGCGATTACCAAACGGTGATTCGGACCTGCAACGAACTCTGCGACCGAGCCAATACGTATCTCGACGAGAAAGCTCCGTGGAAACTGGCCAAGCAGCCGGATAAGGCGGAAGAGGTCCGACAGATTTGTTCCGTGGGACTGAATCTCTTCCGGCAGATCGTCGTGTATCTCGCACCGGTGCTGCCACGCTTGGCCCAGCAAGCGGGTGAATTGCTCAACGTTCCCATTACGCGCTGGGAGGATTCCAACACGCCGTTAGTCGGCACTCCCGTCGCTCCGTTCCAACACATGCTCAAACGAGTTGAACTCAAACAGGTAGAAGCCATGATCGAAGACAGCAAGATTCCCGATGCCGCCGTGACAGCTCCCGCAAGTGTCAGCAACCCGACCGCGCCCGTCGTGACTCCGGTCCAGTGCGAAACAGCGTCTTGTGCAATGAGCCCACCAGGGACACAACCAACCGACGGTCCCGAAGCGTTGGAGAAGGAACCGCTGGTCGGTGAAATGTGCTCGATCGACGACTTCACGAAGGTCGATCTGCGCGTCGCGCGAGTCGTCTCGGCCTCGCACGTCGAGGGCGCTGACAAGCTGGTCCAACTGACGCTGAGCCTCGGCGGAGACTTACGACGTAACGTCTTCGCCGGCATCAAGAGCGCCTACACACCGGAGCAACTTGTCGGCCGCTTGGTGATCATGGTCGCCAACCTCGCCCCTCGAAAAATGCGATTCGGAGTGAGCGAAGGAATGGTCTGCGCCGCTGGCGGAGGTGGCCAGGAGATTTATTTGTTGGCCCCAGACTGCGGAGCCGTTCCGGGGCAGCGTGTGCATTAAACAAAATGATGTCGCTACGGGAGGTGCTTATGACACTTACTTTGAATTTATCGCGAGACTTGGAACAGAATCTCACACAGGCGGCTCGGCCTTACTCCGGATCGTTACGCGGTTCGAATCTTGGAGAGCAACATTCCCGTAAATGATCAGCGCCAGCAATTGATGGCGTTGTTGGAAGCTCGCATTACTGACGCAGAATCAGCCAACGACCAAAG
>JANNDA010000147.1:0-6479 GCA_031387195.1 Planctomyces sp.
GTGAGGCGAGCGTGTTGTTCGGCAAGCCGCTCAAAGTTCCGGCTGCGGATGTGAAAACGAACGGGCAACCGGTCGCGAAGGTCGCATCGGTCACGATTGAATGCCCCGATCTCTGTCCGAGGTACGTCGCTCGAATCATTCGCGGCGTGAAAATCGGGTCGAGTCCCGCGTGGCTCAAGGATCGGCTGGAGGCGATCGGTATCGCGTCGATCAACAATGTGGTCGATGTCACCAACTATTGCTTGATGGAAAGCGGTCAGCCGTTTCACGCGTTTGATTTCGACAAACTTCGCGGCGGTCGCATCGTGGTTCGTCGCGCGAAGCCGGGCGAGAAAATCAAAGCGATCGACCACAACGAATACGCGCTGTCCCCCGACATGTGCGCGATCTGTGATGCCGAGCATCCCGTCGCAGTCGCCGGGGTCATGGGGGGAGCCGAGACCGAGATCAGCAGTTCCACGACGAACGTGCTCATCGAAGTAGCCGACTTCTCGTCGATGTCGATTCGAGCGACCGCACGCAAACTGAATCTGCACAGTCCGTCGTCATACCGATTTGAGCGAGGTGTCGATTCGGCTCAGATGGACTGGGCCTCGCGCCGCTGTTGCGAGTTGATTCTGCAAGTCGCAGGCGGCGAGTTGCTCGACGGCTCAATCTGGGCGGGTGAGCCGCCGGTTGCCGATCGCCCTGTGGTTTCACTGCGACCAACGCAAATTCGTCGCGTTCTGGGGATCGACGTTCCGCCGGATGAGTCGCATCGCATCCTCGTGGCGCTGGGACTCAAACCGACTGCCGTTCACGCCGATGCAGACGGCACGCAACATTACCTCCCGCCGAGTTGGCGGCGTGATCTGTCTCGCGAGATCGACCTCATTGAAGAGGTTGCCCGTATTCACGGCTACGAAAAGATTCCCGAAGACGCCTTCGTGCCTCTGTCACTCAGCGAGAAGACACTTCCCGAACGAGTGGCCGATCGAATTCGTGACACACTGACGGCCGCCGGATTCTTTGAAGCGATCACGCTGTCGTTCGTGAGTGCCGACTTGGCCGATTTGATTCCATCGGGAACAGCAACGCGGCTGACCGTCGATCACTCATCGCGGCGGCACGAGAATGTCCTTCGGCAAAGTTTGATTCCAAGTTTGCTCGTGGTGCGGCGCGACAACGAGCGGCACGGAACTTTTCAAGCACGTTTGTTTGAGATGGCGAGCGTGTACCTCGCGGCTACGCCGGGCGATCCGGCAGCGGAGCCGCGCCGATTGGGTGTTGTCAGCGGACAATCGTTTGTGGAATTCAAAGGGGTGATCGAAACGCTGGCTCGCCGAGTCAATCCACTTGCCGTCGTCACTGTCTGTCCTTGTGAAATGTCCTGCGTTGTTCCAGGTCGCGGAGCCGACGTGCTGCTCAACGGACAGCCGTGGGGATGGCTGGGTGAACTCTCCCGTGAGATCACCGACAAGCTCGATCTGCGCGACACGGTGATCGCTGCGGAACTCGACGTCGCGTTGCTGGAAGCCTCCGCGAACCTCGTCCCCACATTTGCGGAACTCCCGCGTTTTCCCAGCATTTCGCGCGATCTCAACTTTGTTCTGGATGAGACGATCACGTGGGACCAACTGGTGGAAGTCGCTCGATCTGCCGCTGGTTCGAGTTTCGACACCGTATCCTTCGGCGGCCAATATCGAGGCCAGCAAATTCCGGCCAACAAAAAATCCTACGTGCTGACCGTCGCGTTCCGATCTCTCGATCGCACGCTGACCAGTGACGAGGTCGATTCGTCAGTGAAGTCAATCATCGACGCCTGCTCGACAACCTTGGGTGCGACATTTCGGTAATCATCGCGTGACAGAGTCACCCGAAGCATCAGTGAGGTCGAACCGTCAGACGATGCTCGAAGCCTTGACCCCGGACGTGAGTTCTTGCAAGTCTTTCTTGACGAACGTTCCGTTGGGCCTGCCCCAACGGAACACATGATTGACGAGCCCTTAAAGTATGCACCCCCACCGAGCCGAAACTTCGCTTGTTTCAGGATGAGGTAATTCTGCTGTCGGCGTCACTCACAGCGATGCCAGTGCGCTGCGGGTGCGTTGCAATAACGGCGAGTCGGCGTCGCGGCTTCCCTTCAAATAGAAGACGCTGGCGGCGAGCAGTTGCGGGCGGACGTTGGGGCTCGCGTGTGTGAAGTCCTCCAGAGCCGAAGCCGCGAATTTGTAGTCGTGCGCGTCGGTTCCTTTCGTGAGGATCAAGTGTCGCGCGGCATCGAAGAAGGCGGAGGACGAACCTCCGGCTCGCGCGTAGGCCAGCGTTTGCGCGGCGGCGTTCGTGCGGTTTTGTTTGAGTCCGTCGAAGATTGATTCGATCGTTGCGGGAACTGTCTCGGCGGGAGTGAATTCATCAATGTGCGGTTTCTCTGGCAGGCCGTCTCGCGAGCGGGCACCGTCGCGGAACATGGTGATCCACGATGCGGCTTGCAGCAGCGCCAGTAGTCGCGTCGCATCGCTGCCGCTTTGACGGAACGTATAGAACAGCGAATTGCAGGCGGTCGTGGCGTGCAATGTGACGATCGCCGTTTTGCGCATCAGCAGTTCGCTGCCGGCCAGCAGAATCGCATCCCAAAGCGAACTCGCGGCAATGCCTTGGTTGAGTTGTTCGACAACGGCAGCGGCGGCTTCTTGGGTGTTGGCCTGCCGCAGTGTTTGCAACAGCGAGGTGGTTGCCATCGGGTCTGGCTTGCCGAGCGCCCAGTCGGCTCGGACTTGGCCGACGAGCGTTTTGTTGTGCTCGAACGGCGCGGCGGAATCACTCTTGCCGCCGTTGAGCAGACCATAAACGAGCGAACGCAGCACCGGCTCAGCATGTTCCCAGCCGATTAACTCCAGCGTGCGCAACGCATGCGCGGTGAAGATCGCTTTGTGGCCGATGTTCTGCTGGTCGCGGATGCCATACAGCCAGAGAAGTTCCATGACTTCCGCTGCGCCCGCTGATCGACACAGCCCAGCAATGGCCACGTCAGCGGCGGAGTCATCCCAGCGATCCATCGCTTCGACAAAACGCTGTCGAGCCTTCGATGGCGGCGGCACCGCTGACTCATTGACCGGCGCGAGCGTCCAATCCCCTTCCTTCACATCTTGAGCCTGCGAACTTTTGAAGTTGTCGAGCGCCCAAAAGAATGGCAGCAACCGATCTGCTTGCGGCGCGTCGAGCGACAACTGATGCGCCGCGCTGATGACCATCACCGCATGAAATTTGAATCCGACTGGCCTCGGCTTGATGTTGCGAATGCCCGCGAGAAACAGTCCGCCAACCAATTGCCGATAGGGCAAACCTTTCTTCAAACGCACGACCGCTTGTTCGAGAATCTGTTCGCGCGGAGCGGCTTCAATCCAACGCACGACCTCTTCCATTTCCGGCCGGAACTGCACGATATTCGGAGTCACTTGCAACTCATTCGCTCGCGCGGGCACGATTGATTGCAATGCGTGCCACGCGGCGGTTCCGGTGACAAGACTTCCTCCCAACCCGCTCAAGAATTCGCGACGATCGATGGCAAACATGATCAGCCCCCCGTTGGAAAAATGTGCGTGGATCACAGCACCGTGTGGGAGGTCATCGTATCGTGGTGCCGTGTGCGGCATAGACTCGCATTGAAAAACTGCACAGGCGAGCCGGAGGGCGTTAGCCGGGATTATTCATGAGTCGGAGAAAAGTCCCCGCAGGGTGCTTCAAGTTAGCACGACGCGCAAGCGAGTGATGCCGGTCTGAACCACTCACTTGCGCGTCGTGCTGGCAACGATTCATGAATAATCCCAGTTAGCCCCCGGCTCGCCTGTATCACTTTCTTTGCCTGCCGTTTTGAGTTTTACGCGGAACAAGCTGGCGAGCGCGGCTTTGCCGTCGAGGGCCAAGCTGAAGGCGACGGGGACGAGGATTAGCGTGAAGATGGTCGAGGCCACGAGTCCGCCGAGCGTCACACTCCCCAGACCACGATAGAGTTCGCTCCCCGCTCCCGGTGAGATGACCAGCGGGAGCAATCCGAAGAGGCCGATGAAGGCGGTCATGAAGATCGGGCGGATGCGCGTGCGGAGGCTTTCCAGAATCGCGGCGTGCGGGGCCATCTGGTCTTCCTGCATGTGAACGAGAGCTTGCTCGACAATCAGGATCGGGTTGTTGACCACCGTGCCGACCAGAATGATGAAGCCGACCATCGTCAGCATGTCGAGCGGTTGAAAATGTCCCGTCGGCGCGAGCTGCATGTTGAGCAGCCACAAACCGACGAAGCCGCCGACCGCTCCCAGCGGCACGCTGAGCATCACGACGAACGGGTAAATCCACGACTCGAACAACGCCGCGATCACGAGGTACGTGATGACGATCGCCAGCAGCAGATTCCAGCGAATGGCTAGCCACGTCGTCCGCAGTTTGTCCGCCGTGCCGGAAAGACTGACTTGGTACAGATTGCGAAACGCGGGATCGTTCTCCAGCGACGGAATGATCTCGCGTTGAATTCTCTGCATGGCATCTTCGAGCGGCATCTCGGTGGGCGGACTGACTTGGATTGTGATCGCTCGCTGTCGTTCGCGGCGGTTGATCTGTTCGGGACCGCTGGACAACGTCAGGTCGGCGATCGCGCCCAGCGAAACAACTTGGCCGGTGCGTGTCGCGATCGGCAGGCTTTCGAGGTCTTGAGTCCGTTCCGCATTCCCTTTCTTCCCGACGATCGTGAGGTCGATCTTGTCGCCGCCGATGTAGAAGTCGGTGGCATACGCACCGTCCACAAAAGCGTCGATCGAGTAACCGATCTCGGTGGTGGAAACGCCGAGGTCGGCGGCTTGTTTCGCGCGCGGGATCGCATGAACTTCGGGACTGGAAAGATCGAGGCTCGGCACTGGCAATGCTTGTGAGCCGGGAATGTGCTGATTGACCAGACCCATGACTCGACCGCCGAAGCCGACGAGTTGTTTGATATCCGGCCCGGTGATTTCGATGTCGATCGTGCGGCCGGCAGTCAGGCCACGCTCGAACAAGCTCGACTGTTTCACGACGGCGAACGTCCCCGGAATGCCGGTAGCGACTTCTTGCACCAGCTTCACCATGCGGTGCCCTTGCAGCGGATCGACCGCGCGCACCCCCATGAACAACATCCGGCCGCGAGCCACATAAAAGAAGTCCGAGATCAGCGGATGTTTCCCTTCCTTCGCCGCCGGATCATTCGAGCTCGGGTCATTCAAGTCGATGTCCCAATACGGCCTCGCCGCCTCTTCGATGCGCCGTCCCATCGACTCCATGTGTTCGAGATTGTAACCCGGCGGCGGGATCAAGATGCCGATGACGAGATTACGATTTCCGTTCGGCAGATATTCGACCTTCGGCATCAGCACATAGCTGATCGCAATCGGTACGGCGATCAAAACCGCCAACGCGATCAGCCGCGCGAAGACGCTCTTCAAGAGCATCGCATTGAAACCGACGACCAGCTTCACGAACCAATCGCCGAACGCATCGAGCAATGGCAGCAAACCGAAGAGCGATTGCAGTAGTCCCGCTTTTGGCGAGCGGGCTGACGCCGCCCCGCTCGCCTCGTCTTGCTCACCGCGTCGTCCGCCGATCAAGCGAGCCGCCGCCGTCGGGATCACGACCAACGCCACCAGCAGCGACAGTGCCAGCGAGCAACTTACGGCCAGCGCGAGATCGCGGAAGAGCTGGCCAACCTGATCCTGCACGAAGAGCACTGGCACAAACACCGCCAAGTTCGCCAGCGTTGAAGCGACGATCGCACCCCAAACTTCCTTCGTCCCTTTGACGGTCGCATCGAGAACGCTGTCCCCTTCGTGGCGATGCCGAAAGATGCTTTCCAACACGACGATGAAGTTATCGACCAACATGCCGACGGCGAACGAGATCCCAGCCAGCGTCAGCACGTTGAGCGTTCGCCCCAAAATGCCGAGCATCAAGAACATGCCGATCACGCTGGTCCCGATCGCCAGCAAAATGACCAGCGACGACTTCAAACTCCGCAGAAACACCAGCAGTACGATCAGCGTCAGTACGGCACCTTGCAGGATGTCTTCATCAACGACGTTGATCGCCGAGTAGATGTATTCGGTCTCGTCATAGACCTGTGTCAGTTCGAGCCCGCGTTGATTCAAAACCGTTTCGTTGAGCTTCTTGACGGTCGCTTGCAGCCCCTTCATGACCTCCAAAACGTTGGCTCCGGTTTCCCGTTGAGCATTGATGGCGATCACCGACGTGCCGTACCGATGCACCAAACCGTCCGGCTTCTTGTAACCCAGTCGGACCTCCGCCACGTCGCGCACATAAACGGGAGCGTTGTCGCGACTAGCGAGGATGACGTTGGCGACTTGCTCTTCGGTCTTGAATTGCCCCAGCGTCCGAATGACATACCGCCGCTTTCCTTCCCAGAAGTCGCCGCCAGAGGTGTCTTTGTTTTCTCGCCGCAGCGCATCGCGCACGTCGTTGAT
>JANNDA010000312.1:0-4207 GCA_031387195.1 Planctomyces sp.
GCTCGATCTCTGGAGACTCAAGTGTCGGCAATCCGGCTGGCTCCGCAGGGAGAGCGGGCCGAACTGTTGGAGGAGAAATGATGGCCGTTGACCGTCCGGGATCAACGATCGGGCGTCCGCAACCGGAGAGCATCAACAACAAGAGGGCCGTGATCAGCGCCGCGCAATCCATGTTCGCCTCTCTCAACTCAGAATGCCGGTTGAGTGTTTTGCCCCGGCAACGCGGGCGACTCCGTCAGTCCATTGGTCAGCGCGGCTGACGGCGGTGTTACCGAAGTCGGCGTGATCACGCCGCAGGACATGACGTATTGGATCGCTTGGTCCATGGTCATATCCAAGTTGACGAGTTCACTCTTTTTCACGTTCATCGTGTAGCCAGCGAACGGCAGCGGAGCACTCGGTATCAGAACATTGACGAGCGGCTCTCCGGCCGCTCGCGAGCATTCCAACATGGCTTCGCCCGTGACAAAGGCCAAAGACCAAATGCCGGGGCGAGGATATTCAACGGCAACGACTCGATGATATTTGTGTTCGTGGGCCGCTAGGAAAAAGTCCGTGACGTGTTTCACCGCCGAGTAGATTTCTCCCACCAGCGGCAGACCGGTGACGAAGGTGCTGGACCTCAACGCGATCCACGCTCCCAACCGATGCGTTACGAAGCGTCCGGTGGAATACACCAGCGCAATGGAAATCACGACGGCCACGATCGTCAGATTGAACACGTTGGGAAAGAAACGCGTTGTCGTCAGATCCATGTAGATGCCGGTGGACGTCTTCGGCAATTGAAATGGCCCGACTCGTTCCACCACCTCGCGATAGTCGGCATAGGGAACAGCGTCATCGCCGAAACGAAAGAAGCTGACGTCATCCTTTTCCAATCGTCGGCGGACTTCCTCGATCGTCTTCTCTCGGTCAGTCGCGTCCGCTTGGGCGATCGTTTCGAGCAACTCAGTACGAGCTTTCGGCAGCACAAAATAATTTCGCTCGCATTGCGGCAGACCTGGCAAACCGTCGGCTCTGACGAGCCCGCTGACTGGTCGCACTCGATCTTTTTGCACGGCATGAGCAATTCCGTATCGAACCGCCGCGCTAATCGGTTGAATGACAAAACTGTTGATGCCGTGAACGATCCAAATCAGGATGACCAACGTCAGGATTGGCGGCAGCGCGATCGCCAACCCACGCAGAAAAACTCGCGTCGCTGACAACGCGGACGGAGTCCCGGTTGAAGGCGGCGAAACTGACGGTGAGTTGGGAAGTGACATCTTGAGATTGGCCAACAGTCGGAGCCGAGTGCGTAGAACAGACGACGGAAACGATCGGTCGGAGTATAGTCGTCCCCCGTTCGCGTTCAAGCAGTTGTCTGGCGGAGATCTTGCACTTCGTGCTTGAGTAATCCGAAGTGTCAGCGAGGGCGAACGCTTCAAGACACTCCGAAAATCAAGTCATCTGAAGCGCTCTCCCTCGCTGACGCTTCGGGTTAGTTTTGGGGTTTGAAACGATGCCGCTTCCTGAATCACTCGCCTTTTGCACGATCACGGAATTGGGAAACAAACTCCGCGCGTGCGAATTCACGTCCGTAGAACTGACTCAATTCTTCCTTGAGCGGCTGGCAAGGCTCGGCCTGCAATTAAACGCCGTGGTGACGGTCACTCGTGATCGTGCTTTGCAAGAGGCCGCGCAAGCCGACGCCGAACTTCGAGCGGGACATGATCGCGGTCCGTTGCACGGGATTCCTTACGGCGCGAAAGACCTGCTCGCCACGAAAGGGATTCCGACGACGTGGGGCGCGGTCCCCTTCAAAGATCAGATGCTCGATGTCGATGCGAGTGTGATCGAGAAACTTCGCAACGCGGGGGCCGTCTTGACTGCAAAACTAGCGATGGTCGAGATCGCCGGTGGATTGGGATATCGACAGGCGAATGCGGCTCTCACGGGACCGGGGTTGAATCCGTGGAACCTCAAACGCTGGGCCGGCGGGTCTTCGAGCGGATCGGGAGCGGCAGTCGGTGCGGGGCTTGTCCCATTTGCGATCGGCACAGAAACGTGGGGTTCGATCATGACTCCGGCGGGGTACTGCGGCGTCACCGGCCTGCGTCCGACGTTTGGATTGGTCAGCCGTTTCGGAGCGATGGCCTTGAGTTGGACGCTCGACAAAATTGGCCCGTTGGCTCGAACAGCGCAGGATTGTTGTTTGATTCTCAACGCCATCGCCGGGCATGACTCACGCGATGCCTCATCGGTCGATGCGACTCGACTCGTTGATCATGCCTACGTGCCGCAGTTCCGTCTGGCCGTGCTCAGCGATGCGATCACTCAAGTTCAACCGGCGGTCAAAGCAAACTTTGAAGCCTCGTTGAAAGTTCTGGAACGATTCTCAACGATCAGCGAGATCAAACTCCCGGACTTGCCGTATGGTTCTGTCGCCTCGCTGATCATTTCGTGTGAAATGGCGGCGGCGTTCGAGGATCTCGCGAAGAGCGGAAAAGTTTGGGAGATGACCGCTGAGGAGGATCGCTGGGGACTGTTCTCCGCGCTGACGATCCCGGCCAAGGATTACATCAACGCGCTGCGGATTCGTGGGATCATTCAAAAGGAACTGGACGCCGCGCTCGCGCCGTTCGATGCCGTTCTTTGTCCGACGCTGCCGACGGTCGCGTATCCCGTTGATCGACCGTGGGACGAGTACCGCAAAGGAACGGCCGGTTCCCAAATTGGCGGGGCCAGCAATGTCGCCGGTGTTCCGGCAATCTCGATTCCGAATGGGTTTGGCGAAGATGGTCTGCCGACCGCAATCCAACTATGCGGTCGAGCGTTCTCCGATAACCGTCTGCTCGCGATCGCGGCGGCCTATCAGCACGAGACCATCTGGCATCGCAAGGTACCCACAATTTCGTAGAACAGGCGGCCCGCCTGTTTGTTTCATTTCGAGAAACCAGTCAGGCGAACCGCCCGCCGTTATCGCGGACGCACGACACGACTCGTTGCGCGCGAGCCGGGGTCAGGCACCGCAAAATTCAAAATTGGCGGGATGTTGCCTATTTTGTCACCAACGCTTTGTTCCGCCATTTTTGAATTTTGCGGTGCCTGATCCCTGACCATTCTAGCTGGCTTCGACTCGCGATAGTTTGAGCGGAAGAAGTCAGGCTCGTTGCTGACGTACCAGAGTTTGCCGTTGTGCATGTAGAGGTGACGTTGCTCGTCGAGATTCAGCGGTCGCGCGCCGATGCGGCCGAAGACACTGAGTTGATTGCCCGATTCATCGACGGCTCGGTCACGGTCGAGTGCTTCGGAGATGCACGTGGCGTGAGCGTCCTTCGGGAGTTTCTTGGTGGCGATCAAGCAGGGGTTCGGTCGCGTGGCGAAGCCCATGTTGCCGGGAGTGTCGGGACTCGTCAGTTGCACGACGCGCATTCCGTTGTGGCCGTCGGCGAGGTACGCGAACTGGCTGTTGTAGGCGATGCCGAGCTTCACATCGTTGAGGTCATTGATGCAGCCGTTGGCGTTGTAGATTTGGTCAATCTTCGGTTCGAGCGGGTTCTTCACATCGACGATGACGAGACCTTGCTGGCCTCCCGAAACGTAGGCATACGTGCGAGCGACGTAGACGTTGCGGGCTTCGTGCAGCGGGAGTGACGCTCGTCTTCTCACGCGCGGGCCAGGAACGCGCCCGGGTGAAGACCGGCCGCGACGGCCGCTTCACGGTCGCGCTCGCGCCTGGCCGTTACGGCGTCCGCACGACCCAGAAGGTCTTCGGCCGCACGCCACAGCCGGCGACGGTCACCGTGCCGCGCACGGGCTACGCCCGCGTGACGCTCCGGATCGACACCGGTATCCGCTAGCGAATCCCTAGACCACGAAGTTCACGAGCTTGCCGGAGACGACGATCGTCTTCCGGGGCTCGCCGCCGTTCAGGTGCGCGCGCACCTTCTCTGAGCCGCGGGCGAGCGCGACGAGCTCGTCGTCGGACGTCTGGGCCGGCACCTGAACGCGATCGCGCACCTTCCCGTTCACCTGCAGCACGACCTCGACGGTGTCGCTCGCGAGCAAGGCCGGGTCGGCGACCGGCCACGGTGCCTCCCAGAGGCGCTCGTTGCCGAGCGTCTCCCACAGCTCCTCGGCGATGTGCGGCGCGTACGGTTGGATCAGTGAGACGGCCGTCTCCGTCGCGAAGCGCGCCGCGGGATCGTCCGGGTGGCGCTGGATC